>DATMYB010000573.1:0-6142 GCA_035561215.1 Syntrophomonas sp.
CCTTTACTGCACTGCCAATGGGGCAGCAAAATTTTAAAATAATAACATATGATAAGCTTTTATTCCGAACCGCGGCACTTCAAAAACAGCCGCAAAAACTAATCCGAGAGATCAGGCTCATATCATCAATGAACGATATGAGCCTGATTTTTCATATATTCCTTTACACCGGACGAACAAAATATTTTTAACCGGCTTTACAGAGCTTCCTGAAGGTTATATCTTGCAAACCATCCGAAAATATTTTCTGTTATAATAGCTACGTTAATTAGTAATTCCCGCAGGGAATGTAAGATCCGTAGTCCCCGAAGGGGGCTACCGTAATTGTTAATTCCCGTAGGGAATAATAAGACCCGTGGTCCCCGAAGGGGGCAACCGTGATTAGTAATTCCCGCAGGGAATATAAGATCAGTGGTCCCCGAAGGGGGCAACCGTGATTAGTAATTCCCGCAGGGAATATAAGATCAGTGGTCCCCGAAGGGGGCAATTGTCGATTTATTAATTAGGAGGAATCATTCATGCAATATCGGGGAGCCATATGCCTAGCTGCCGCGGCTGGTATTTGGGGCAGTATGTACGTGATTAGCAAATTCGTGCTTAATTACGTGCCGCCTTTTGTCCTGCTGTGGCTGCGCTATGCGTTGGCCGGCGCCGTTTTGATGGTTATCATGCTGGCAAGCCGCAAGCATAAAGTCGCCGCCCGGGATATTCCCCTATTGATCTGGATCGGGTTCATCGGCTATTTTGTCTCCGTAGGAGCTCAATTTGTCGGCACGAAACTGGCCGACGCTCATACCGGGGCGTTACTTACCGCCAGTTCGCCGGTTTTTACTTTTCTGTTTGCCCGGCTGCTGCTGGGAGAGACGATTACGCCGCGTAAATTACTGGCTTTACTTTTATCCATGACCGGTATGATCGCCGTAATCGGCATAACCGGAGATGAACAAATCAATATCGGCGGAAGTTTCTTTCTGATCGTTGCCGCCGTTACTTGGGCTTTGCTCTCCGTCTATGTAAAGAAGGCTTCCTCACGCTATTCTTCTCTCACCATAACAACCTATGCAATCTTGTTCGCCCTGCTGTTTACCACGCCGGTGGCCGGCGCAGAAATGCAGCATGCAACGGTGCGGCTGCTGGACGACCCCCGTGTATGGCTGGGAACGATCTATATAGGAGTTATATCCACTGCCCTGGCTTTCTTCCTGTGGAATAAAGGCATGGATCTGCTGGAGGCCGGCGGCGGCTCTCTTTTTCTCTGCTTCCAGCCGGTAGTAGGCACATTGCTGGGCTGGTACATGCTGGGCGAAGTTCCGGGAATTGGTTTCTTTATCGGCGCTGCTTTCATTATCGGTGGCTTGCTGATTACCGGGTTATCTTCAGATAACGGCGATCTCTGATAATAACAGACTCATGATCGCCACACCGAAACCAATCCCCAACTGATCGCCTGGTACTCTGTCAACCCTAAGTCCGCATATTATTTGTCGAGGGAAATTTCTGCAGGGCAAGGGGTCGTCAATCGCAATACTGGACGTATTGCGATTGACGACAACGCAGCCATGCAGGAATTTAACCGACAAGGAATTGTGGAATTAGGGTTGACAGAGTACTAGCTGCGCAGATTGTTTGCAGAAGATAATGCTACCTTCCCATAATTTACTTTTAATATCGAACATTCTGTTGCTGCAAGGATTTTTGGTTTATACCGTAGAACAATATGAACAATGCTTTATTTTTTCAATAATCAAATACGAAAAGGAGTAGATCTCACCATGAAAAAAATAAGCGTTTCTCTACTGGTGTTCTTTCTATTGTTTATGCTTTCCCCGGTCGCCCAGGCTACGCCGGCTGCGGGCAAAGATTATGCCGATCTGCAGGGAAACTGGGCCGGTCAGGAAGTTAACTTGCTCGACCAGCTTGGGATTATGCGGGGAACAGGAACCAACGAACAGGGGCAGACGGTGTTTTCACCTGGTAGCCTGGTCACCCGGGCCCAAATAGCCCAAGTGCTGAATAATACCTTTAAATTGGATTACGGCCAGATACAGTTTATCAAGCAACCCGTAGCCAGCGATTTTTTCCGGGATGTGGACAATAATAGCTGGTATGCCGATGCGGTAGTACTGTGCGCCATTAACGACATTTTCTACACCCGCGAGGGCTACAATTTTGAGCCTGATGATAATATCACGCGAATCGAAACGGCCAATGCCATTTACAATTGTTTTAACGCCAAAAAAATTTCCATCCCCATGGTCATGATGATGCCAGTTTACAATGACACCCAGGATCTGTGCGGTGATGATTTAAACGCCATGGTATTTGTAAACAATACCGGAATTATGAAAGGCAAAGACCAGTATTTCAGACCGAACGATCAGTTAACCCGGGCTGAACTGGCTGCGGTCATCACCCGCTGTATCGATCTGATCAGTCTGGATGAGAATAATGATGGCGATGAGTATTCATTAAAGCCCGGTCAAGAGTTAATCTTATCTCTGGAGGATAACCCCAGCACCGGCTACGCTTGGGATTTCAGTCAGCCCTACGATACTAAACTGCTGGAAGCCGTATCTGATAAAATATTCGTTAGCAATACCTCCGACGGCAATATCGTCGGCCAAGGCGGCAAAACTTATTGGGCATTCAAGGCATTGCAACCGGGCACGACTGAGCTTAACCTGCGTTACGCTCGTCCCTGGGAAAGCACACAACCGGCCAAAACTTTTAAATTGACGGTGAAAATCAGCAACACCGCTGCTGCGGTAACCGCCGATTCCAACACCATATCGATCGGAAGCAAAGGCTATAACAATTTGGCACAATATATGGGAACCAATATGCAGATCCCTTACTTACAGGGAGTGGCAAATACAACGGTGCAAACTCAAATTAACGACCGTTTCCAGAAGGACGCCTTGGATCTGGAAAAAACGTTGCAGGCGGAGCTGAGCAATTTCGTCAAAGATGCCCAGAGCAATGATTACCCGATTCGCGATTTTGCCCTGTATTCCCGCTTCCAGCAAGGTTACTTGAATAACGGTCTGCTCAGTCTGACGGTGGATTATTACCAGTACACCGGAGGCGCTCACGGCATTACCGAACGCCGGCCCTATAACATCAACCTGTCCACCGGTGAGGATCTGGCCTTAAAGGACCTGTTTACAGAGGGCTATGACTATGCCGGCGTCATCAACCAGGAAATCAAGAAACAGATCAGCGCTGAACCGGATATGTATTTCGATGGCGACATGGGCTTTAAAGGCATCGGCGAGAATCAGAATTACTATTTGCAGGGTGGAAACCTGGTGGTATATTTCCAGCAATACGAAATCGCGCCTTATGCTGCCGGCATTCCGGAATTTAAAATCCCATTGAGCCAGTTTGGCGATAATTTTAAGGCTGATTTAATGTCTACAATAAAATAATTGAATTCCGCTATCCTTTGATAATCATTTGTAACCTCACTCCCTGAGCTGCAATTCATTTTCAGCTCAGGGAGTTTTTTGTTGTCCACTCTAGTAGTATAATTAATGTGATGTTTGAAGCGGAGGTGAAAACATACCATGGATCTTAGAGAAGCTCTGGAATTGGCGGTGAAGGAAGAGGCCCGCGCCATGCAGAACTACACCAAACTGGCAGGTGAGGCCGAGGACCCGGAAACCCGGTTGATGCTTGAACAAATTGCCAAAGAAGAAGCCAGTCATCTAAAACGACTGAGCGAACGGCTGAAAGCCATAAAAATGCTGGGATAATCCGGGGTAATTCAGAATGGAGAACCAGGGAGCTGAACGGGGATAGCCATCCTCCGATCAGATTCTTTATTTATGCCTGCCCGACGGCATGATTTCCGAACAGAATGCTTCCAATGATAATTAAAGCGAACAGCAATACAAATAGAATCAGCGCCGTAATCAATTTTCCTCGTACATGGACTTCACCCTGAACATATTCCGCAATCAGATGCGTGGCCCAGACAATATTGCCGGAAAAGGCCATCACCACCACGAACTGAATCCAACTGGGGATAACCGTGTAGGCAGCATGCTGCAGATGCGACCAAAGGGTATGACTGTAATAAGCCAACACGATGAATTCTATTAATCCTGCGGCATATTGATAAACCAGTCCTTGTTTTTGCATCTCAGTGTTTACTTCCAACAGACCCTTGATCTGTTCCTGCATGGCTATGTTGGTACGACTGTTTATCACCTGGATTTTGCTTTGTACTACGTCGATGGCCGCTTGATAATTCTCCTGGGATTCGTCCAACTCTGCGCACATGCTTTGTAAATCATCCCGCAACTGCTGATATGGTTCGCTCATCTGTGCTAAAAAAATCGTCGGCGCCAATAGTGCGGAACTTGCATATACCTGTCTTTCCAAATTTTGCAGGGCCGCTTCAAAACGATTCAAACCGTCCGTCACTATGTTACGGTCTCCCACCAGTTTTCCGTAGGCGGTGGCCAGGCCCTGGACTTCCTTTTCCAATTCCTCCGCGGCTATTAGGGAAGCCTGGGTCATGACCAATTTGGTATGGAGGATATTGATCAGATCCTTTTGCATCTCGTCGTGTTCACGGTGCAGGGACGACAGTCGGTCTTTCAAAATAAAACTCAGTGCCTGCAGGCGCAGCATTACCCCATGCAATAAGGGCGCCTCCCGGAACAAAAATGACGTATCGACCCCTTCATTATTCAACTGACACAGATAAACAGCCTCGCCCCGGCGGAGATCACGGGCCAGCCACGCCATTCTGCCCTGCTTCAATTCGATGATATCGTCAACCGCGCCGGAAAACGGAGGTACAGCTTCCTTCAGCAATTCATCCCAGGGAGCGGCCCCCACCAAAATAGTCAGACGACCGGCCACGTCATTGCCGACTATAGAATCCTCTTCTTCCCGGGAACCCAGATCGTGTAAAATCTGCTCCCAGGTATCTCCGTTCTGAGGCGTTTTGACAGCCAATAACTTGAGACTGCCGGCGGGATAGTCCAAGATATAATACACGTCGTCTGATTCCTCCGTCAGTTGAACGCCATTATCTATCCGCCGGTATCCGTCCCGGCCGAAATATCCCGCCAGATTATTTAAAGATTCGCTGTCCTCAGCAAGAAAATAATAAAAGCGCAAAACAAACTGCGTCATAGCTCCAGCTCCCCATCCACCTTTAATCTTAAATCTAATTCTAGTTATTCGGCAAAGGGTACTTTTATCCTCTAGTGTACTCTGTCAGCCCTAAGTCCGTATATTATTTGTCGAGGGAAATTTCTGCAGGGCAAGGCGGAGGATTGAGCAATACTGGACGTATTGCGATTGACGACAACGTAGCCATGCAGAAATTTAACCGACAAGGAAATATGGAATTAGAGTTGACAGAGTACTAAACCTATTTAGGTGATGCAGACTACTGGTATTGCTGCTCCCAAATGCGGAAGATGAGGATAAGGATAATTATGTTATAAACAATGCGTAAAAGTAACCGACGCGGGCGTTGTAACATATAATAAAGCACGTAAGCATAGTTTTCGCTGAGATTTAGTAAGCCGGCGGGGGAGGGGGTAAAAATGGCAACTGATCAATTCGAGCATGCGACTTTTTATTTGACCCGAAAGCAAGTCAACGAGATAAAGGAACTGGCCAAGGCCAATCAAATTTCGCGCAGTGCACTGGTTAGAATGATTATCAGAGAATACCTGGCTAAACAGGATGAAAATAAAAGCTGAAAATAAAAGAGGGGAAGTATTCGCTCTGGATATCTATACATGAAGGATGGCCATTCGATGAAACGGCCATCCTTTTTACATGGGTAAGTAGTCTGTTAGACCTAAAACTTTAATTCCCGCCGGCTAAATTTCCGCAGGGCTGTGTTGTCGTCGATCGTAATACATCCAGTATTGCTCACTCCTCCGCCTTGCCCTGCAAAAATTTATCTCGGCGGATAAAATAAATTTTTAGATCTAACAGACTATTAGCTATGCGAGGTTCATAGGTGCGTTGTCGTCGCTCGCAATACGTCCAGTATTGCGAGCGACGACTCTTTTCTCTGCCTTGCTGCTCGACGGTTGAGAGAATTTATCTCGCCGGATAAAAATAAACCTTTAGATTGCAACAGACTACTGAAATCATGTATACAATACAC
>DATMYB010000574.1:0-3306 GCA_035561215.1 Syntrophomonas sp.
CCCCAAAGCGAGCGGCGAGGTAAAAGAAGGGGTCGTCAATTACAATATTGACGACAATGCGGCCCTCATCCTCGCATCGCGAGGATTTAGCCGGTGGGAATTTAAGTTGTAGGTTTACAGAGTGCTAGTACTCTGTAAACCCTAAGCCCGTATATTATTTATCGAGGGAAATTTCTGCAGGGTAAGGGGTCGTCAATCGCAAACTGGACGTATTGCGATTGACGACAGCGTAGCCATGCGGAAATTTAACCGACAAGGAAATATGGAATTAGGGTTGATAGAGTACTAGTCTCTAACAAAAAATATTCTTTCCGGGCGCAAGCATATATGAAACGGCTGCCCTAAATTCATGATCTCGTCTCTCTGCTCCCGGCTTATTTCCCATTCAATGTGATAGTCATCCGGATTTACGGATACAGAACCAATTTTGAGATAAAGGGTCGTCCTGAATTGCGCTTTGCTTTCATCGGCAATCCAAACCGAAAAGAGGTTCTCCTTTGATTTGTCATTGGCCATCATAATATGATTGGCCCTTATGCCGATAAAACCTTGCTCGTCTTCAATGGAATCCGCGGTACTCAATGTTATGCCCCACTCTGGAATCCGGGCCATATGGCTTGATATCCGGACAGCGCCCGCAATATTTTTACAACCGGTAATTTGTGCTGCTGCCAGTGAGGCCGGTTTCATGAACACTTCTTCCTTGGGACCGATAAATTCCACCTTGCCGGAGTTTAACACCGCGATCAAATCGCATAAGCGATAGGCCTCTTCTATGTTATGCGTAACAAACAAGGTACTGCCGCCAAATTCTTTGAGAAAGACCAGCATATCTTTCATCATATGGTTCTTAAGATGATTGTCCAGGGCTGAAAATGGCTCATCCAGCAGCAAAATCTTTGGCTCCGCCGCTAAGGCCCTGGCCAGGGCGACTCTCTGCTGCTGGCCTCCGGAAATTTGGGACGGATACCTTGCCGCCATTTCGGCGAGTTTAAAGCGTTCCATTAATTCAGACACTCTTTTGCCTCTATCCGTCTTGTTCAGCTTGTCCAATCCAAAAGCAATATTTTCAGCAATAGTCAAATGAGGAAATAGGGCGTAATTTTGAAACAAAAACCCCGTCTTTCGCTCCCGGGACGGCAGATTAATTTTGCGGCCGGAATCGAAAAAGGTAACGCCGTCGATAAGGATGCGGCCGCGGTCAGGACTAACCAGGCCGGCGATGCATTTTAGCAACATGCTCTTGCCCGCGCCGGAAGCGCCCAGCACCCCGATAATTCCCTGTTCACAACCAAGCTGTGCTCGCAGGGCGAAACCGGGCAGTTGTTTAGTAATATCTATATCCAATCCCATTTTTCTACCTCCCGGCTCCGAGCTTATTTCTGCTTTGGGCATTATTCCAATAATTCATCATCATAATTACTGCTAAAGACATAACCAGTATAATCAGTACCCATATCAGCGCGAGTCTCATGTCTCCGCCTAAGGTAGCAAAATATATAATAATCGGTATGGTCTGGGTTTTCCCGGGTATACTGCCGGCCACCATCAGCGTCGCGCCGAATTCACCCATGGAGCGTGCGAAGGACAGCGCAGTGGCGGCGGCAATGCCGGGCCAAGCCAGCGGCACTGCCACCTTCCAGAAAACTTTTCTTTCCGACGCCCCCAAGGTTCTGGCCGCATTTAATATATTGCTATCAATCTGCTCGAAGGCGCCTTTGGAAGTCTTGTACATAAGAGGAAACGCAACGACGACAGAGGCAATCACGGCTGCATACCATGAGAAAATGATGTTCACACCGAACAAGTTGAGCAATTCACCAACGGGACCATGCCTTCCTATCAGCAGCAATATTCCGAATCCAGCCACCGTGGGCGGAAGCACCAGCGGCAGAGTAAATATGCTGTCCAACAGCCCCTGCCACCTGCCTTTGTAATTCGTCATCCACCAGGCTGCCATTAAACCCAGAATAAATATTATAACGGTTGCTACAAAAGTTATTTTTATCGAAATCCATGCTGGAGATAGATCAAAACTCATGATTTATTGCCTCATTCTACAGTACATTGAAACCATACTTGTCAAAAACAGCCTTGGCCTTAGCGGAGGTCAGGAAATTCAGAAAATCTCTCGACGCGGTGTAATTATTGGTGGTTTTGATCAGTGCCGCCGGGTATACTATGGCTTTATGGGATTCTGCCGATGCCGTAGCAACTATCTTTACTTTATCCGAGATTTTAGCGTCAGTCAGATACACCACTCCGGCGTCAACATTGCCGGTTTCCACCCAGTTCAGCACCTGTCTTACATCAGAAGCGTACACTGCTTTGGCCTTGACCTGATCATAATTTTTCAGGTAGGTAAACACCTGTTCCGCGTATTTGCCCGCAGGTACCGTCGCGGGTTCACCCAAGGCGATTTTTGCCACCTCCGCGTTGGTTACATCGGCAAAACTGCTTATTTTAAGCGTAGAATCATTGGGTACCACCAGAACCAGTTGGTTTCCTAGCAAATCTCTGACGGTGCTGTCAATCAGCAGACCCTTGCTTTTCAGAGTATCCATATTGGAGGTAGCCGCCGAAAAGAACAGATCCACATCGGCTCCCTGTTCTATCTGCTGCTGCAATGCACCTGAACCGCCGTAAGTAATGTTCAATGTGGTCTTGGGTTTCTCCGCCAGGTACAAGGTCTTTATTTCTTCCATAGCGTCTTTTAAGCTGGCTGCGGCCGATATGGTCAGATCAACCTTGGTAGTAATGTCAGCGGTTATCTCTCCATCTTTGCTGGCGGAGGAAACTCCGTAACCCATGGCATTGGCCACCGATCGGACCGGAATGTATATACGATTGTTTTTGATTACTGCTTTAGTATCCATGGTTATGGTACCGTAAGCAGTAGTTATCTCGGTGGAGCCGACCTTGATTTTTACCTTTTCATTGATCGTCGCCGTCTCGGTGCTTGCATCCCAGGCAACGTCCGCCCCTAGTTTTTCCGCAACGAATCTGATCGGTACCTGCATCCGGTTGGCTGAATCGATAAACGGCGCGCCATAAGATGCGGGAATCGAGACCACATTCCCGTCAAAGGAAACCACCGCCTTGTCCGCCGCCCACACCGGAGCCGCCAAAGCGCCCAGTATAATTGCCAGCATGGCGCCCAACCCCAGTAACTTTTTAAACAGTTTCATCAATACTCCTCCTTTGTTATGTTCGTTTATGTAATATTATGATTTGTATGTTGGCGTAAGTCAACTTTTTGTTGAAATTATGTATATTTCGTTCTTTGATGCAATATTTCCGCATTAA
>DATMYB010000575.1:0-4674 GCA_035561215.1 Syntrophomonas sp.
CAGCCTCCCTATTAAATACCCTTCATTTTTGGAATACTTTGGATAAAATTTTACCATAAAGCCTTTGATAAATGAACGGATTAGTGGTAAATTTATGAAATACCGCCAGACGGCCGGTATGAACGGTTACCGCTAATCAGCCTCCGCCCTGCCCAGAAGGGCGGCCGGGGCTTCCTTTACCGAAGGACTTTATTGCATTAATGGGACCCAACCGGTCCGGGAGTGTAAGCATGACTGCTGTAGGAATCATCGCTGAATTTAATCCTTTTCATAACGGGCACCTGCACTTGCTGCGGGAAGCTAAAAAAGCTGTGGCCGGCGCTCCCGCCGTCTGCGTCATGAGCGGTAATTTCCTGCAGCGGGGCGAAGCCGCCTGGTGCGACAAATGGTCACGTACCGCCATGGCTCTCCGGGCCGGGGCGGATCTGGTCATTGAACTGCCGGTTTGCTACGCCGTGCGCAGCGCCTACTATTTTGCCCGCGGCGCCGTTCAACTGCTGGAACGCACCGGAGTCGTTACCCATTTGGCTTTCGGCAGCGAGAACGGCGATTTGGACAAACTGAAAATCATCGCTGCCGTTATCGGTGGCGAAAGCCAAGATTACCGGAACCAGCTGAAAGAATATCTCGCCCGGGGATACAGTTTCGCCCGGGCTCGCTCCCTGGCGCTGCAACAGATCATCGACGATCCCGACTTAAGCGAATTGCTGCTGCAGCCCAATAATATCCTGGCCCTTGAATACCTGCATGTATTGGATGAACTCCAGTCACCCATGGCCGCCCTTACCTTTCCGCGGTTGGGAACCGGCTATCACAGCAACCATCTTTCCGAGCTGGCCAGCGCCAGCGCCATCCGTTCGGCCTTGACCAAAGAACTGGATCTCGATGCCATCGCCGCCTCGGTCCCCCCGGCTACCATGCAAATAATAGCCGAAGAAATATTCCGGGGGCGTGCACCGGTCGTAAACGAGGCCCTGGAACAGAGCATTCTGCTTAAGCTGCGCCTGTCTTCGGCGACGGAATTGGCAGACATTTATGAGGTCGGCGAAGGGTTGGAACACCGCATTGTCAAAGCAGCCCAGCAGTCCGTCAGTCTCGCAGAACTCAAGCACAAAATCAAAACCAAGCGCTATTCGTTGAGCCGTATCAACCGGATGCTGCTGTATTGCCTGTGGGATCTGAGCAAAAATAAAATTGCCTGTTTTGACGAATACGGCCCACAATATCTGCACGTTTTAGGATTTTCGCCATCGGGACAGAAAATCCTGCAAGAAATTAAATCTCAGTCAATTTTGCCCTTTTTTTCACGGGGCAGCGAAGTCAAACAGGCCTGCCGTGATCATGGCAGGCCTGCGCTGCAGACGATGCTGGAGCTTGACCAACGCGTCTGCGACATTTACTCCCTGTTGTACCCCAATCCTGAGGCCCGCAAGGGCGGCCGGGATTTTATCATGTCTCCGATCCGGACTTAAAATCTTTTATCGCTTGCCTGATCTCCTCCATCCGGGCCAGGGTCGCCTCTCTGCCCAGGGTAATCAATTCGTCGGATTTCTCAAAATCACGGGAACCAAAATTGCCTACCGCCGGCTGGATCAAAACATCGGCCTGGGGACTGCTTACATTGAAATGATGCTTTTGCATAATGTCCAAGGCAGTCATGATGACGTCGATGGTATTTTTTATGACGATTTTCCGGTTGGGGTCGAAGGTGACATCGACAGCGATAATGATGTCCGCACCCCGCTCCCGCGCCACTTCCACCGGCAAACGGTCGATCACCGCCCCGTCCACCAGCACCATGTCGTCTTTGTACACCGGCGTGAAAATACCGGGGATGGAAATACTGGCCCGCACCGCTTCCCTAACCGGTCCCTGATCAAATACCACCCTTTCCCCGGAAATCAAATCGGTGGCGACGGCGATCACGGGCGGATCCAACTGTTCAAAAGTTTTATTCTTGGTCATCAGCGCCAGAAAACTGTCTACTCTTTTGCCGGCTACAAAACCGAAACGCGGTACCTGTACGTCGATCATCAGGTTGGTATCCATGCAGTCCAACATCTTTTCCAGCATGTACAAATCGGCGCCGCTGGCGTAAATGGCTCCCACCATGGCGCCCATACTGCTGCCGACAATAAAATCGCAATCGATTCCTGCTTCTTTTAAAACCTGCAGCACCCCGATATGAGCCAAGCCGCGGGCACTGCCCGCTCCCAGCACCAGGGCAATGGTTGGTCTGCTCTTTTCCATTAGCGACCGCCTCCTTATTCTAAGAATCCACCTGTTCCTCATATACTGTAGAATAAAATCTTACCGAGGATGAAGCGGCGATGAAAACCAAATTGTTTTTGTATACCATTATAATACTGCTAAGCGCCGGTTTTATGATAATTAATCCTCATGAAACCGTGCAGGCTGCTTCCCAGGGCGTGCTGCTCTGGAGCACCATCGTGCTGCCGGCTTTGCTGCCTTTCTTTATTGTAGCCGAATTATTGGTAAAAATTCGTTTTATTCATTTCATGGGGGTGCTGATGGAACCGGTCATGCGACCCCTGTTCCGTTTACCGGGCTGCAGCTCCCTGGTGATGGTAATGGGTTTTACCTCCGGGTTCCCGGTGGGGGCGGTGTTAACCAGGGAACTCTACGATCAGCAGCAACTGACCGCTGAAGAAGCGGAACGGCTGCTGGTCTTTACCAACAACGCCAGTCCTCTGTATATTCTCGGCGCCGTAGGCATCGGCATGATGGGCAGTCCGGCGGCGGGATATCTGCTGGCTTTCTCGGCCTATCTGTCCAATTTCCTGTTGGGGATTTTATTAAGGTTCAAGGCCACGTCCACGGTTCCGACCCCAGGTTCCGCCAATCGGCTGGAAGCGGCCTGGCAAGCCATGCTGCCGGCACCGGGATCCTCTCCGGGAATCGCCAGTATGCTGGGGGACGCCATCCGCCGCAGTCTGAGCAACGTTATGGCGGTAGGCGGGTTTATCGTGGTTTTCTCCGTGCTGACGCGGATACTGAGCCAGTGGGGGGTAATCGACAGTTTGGCAGGTATGCTGTTCCATTTCCTGAAGCTTTTCAATTTCGATTATGCTCAGGTATACGGTTTATGCATGGGTATGTTCGAGATGACGCTGGGTTCCAAAACCGCTACTGCCAGCGCCACCGGCAGCAGCCTGACCCTTTTTATAACCTTGAGCGTCATTATCGCCTTCAGCGGCATATCCGTCATCGCCCAGGTGATGAGCATCATGGCCGGCACGCCCGTTCGTTTGTCATTTTATCTGATCTCCCGTTTGGGGCAGATGGTTATAACCTGTATCCTGACCTTTTTGGCCTTCAAGGTGGCCTTACTGTCCGGGATCGCCGTTGTGGCCACCCAATCGATCCCTTTTTATAAAGTATTGTACGCCTTCGACGCATGGACCTGGGCCCTCAGATCCATGCTGGTTGCTCTGTTAATCATATTCGCCCTGCTGGTAATCGGAAGTTTTAAAAAAACGTAAGCAATGATTCCCCTGCCAAAACCTGATTCAACATGTTTATACATTCAACTACGAATTATAATTTACAGTGGCATCAAGCAATCAATAATCCTGATTGCGCATTCCCTCTTTAATATCGTCACGGCCCTGGACCACTGCATCCAAGCCCTTGCGTAAAACGATTTCCATATGGGCCAGCACCCCGTCCGCATATTCATCGGCGTCCATGCGGATCTGGGCGGCGACTTCCTCGCTGTGGGCAATAATTTGATTGGCGGTTTCCCGGGCGTTCCTGGTGATCTCATTGTCATCCACCATTTGTGCCACATGATCCCGGGAATGCTCCAGATATTTGTCCGCTTCCGCGCAGGCATCGCTGACGATCCTCTCTTTTTCCGCCATGATCAGTTTGGCGGTTTCCAACTCTTCGGGCAGGATCGCCCGGATGCGGTCGACCCGATCCAAAAAGCGGCTGGTCTCGATGACGGATTTACCGCCGGACAGGGGCATTTTACGGCTGCCTTTTAACAATAGTTCCAGTTCATCTAAAATCCTGAAGATCTCCATCATGGTTGCGGTCCTCCTCCAAGCAACGATAATAGTGTAAAGTTGATTCTCCGTAATTTTTTTCCCGGTATTTAAACAGTTCTCCGAATGTTGATGCCAAACTCCGCTGTCTTCTGGTTCTGATCACCAGGATACCGTCCTGCTCCAGCAGCCCGGATCGGCCTAAAACACGCATAACTTTTTCAAAAACAGGATCAACGGTAAAGGGCGGGTCCACATAAATAAAATCAAAGCGACACCGGCCCCGGGATAAAATATCCAGCGCCGCAAAAACATCCCGGTGATAAATGGCAAATCCTTCTTTAAAATTGCAATTTTGCAGGTTGTCGGTAATGGTTCGCACCGCGTTTTTATCGTTGTCCACAAATACGACCTGAACCGCGCCGCGGCTCAAGGCTTCGATACCCACGCTGCCGCTGCCGGCAAACAGATCCAGCAATCTGGATCCGTATATGTCATCACCCCAAACGTTGAACAGCGCTTCCTTGATCATATCGGTAATGGGGCGGGTATGTACCCCGGTCGGCGCTTTAAGTCTTTTTCCTCGAGCATTTCCCGCAATAACCCGCAAATTATTTCTCCTTTGTCAATTTCTCTTCCGTAATCAAATTACCTTCTTTTATGA
>DATMYB010000576.1:0-5785 GCA_035561215.1 Syntrophomonas sp.
GTATAAAAGCGATGAGCCTAAAGATGTAATTAAAAATTGGATGAGAAGCAAAGATACAATTGAGTTCCTGGGTCTTTGGGAGCAATTACATAATGACAGATTTAAAGGGGTCGAATTCGACTCCTTTTGAATCCCTAAAAAGCAGGGAATAAATACCAGGCCTAAATTCATATGATATAATATCGATAGAGGTGATCATGGCTATGCCTATTCTGACTGCTTTTACGGAGGCCGCTTTGCGTGAAGCGGTATATAAAATTCTAGATGACGGTACATTTTACGGAGAAATACCGCTATGTCATGGTGTGTGGGCCAACGAAAAGACCTTAGAGAAATGCCGTGAAGAACTTCATGAAGTTCTTGAAGAATGGCTTATCTTAAAACTACGCGATTGTGATCCGCTCCCCCAAATCGGAGGGGTAGATCTTAATACGGTTGTAACTGAAGCATGAAACCGTTAAGTAGACATGAATTGATTCGGCGTTTAAGGTCTTTTGGATTTGAGGGGCCCTTTTCAGGCGGTCGCCATTCATTTATGAAACGAGGACAATTTAAGCTGCGAATTCCTAATCCTCACGGAGGGGATATTAGTACACCTCTGCTTAAAGAAATATTGAAGCAAGCAGGAATTTCGGAAAATGAATGGGATAAGCAAGACTAAATATACGCTCGCAAAAAGACCAAGAGGGGTCTTTTTTGATTAGGCTCAGAAATAATACACGATGATTGAACAAGAGAAGGGCCTCCTGGGATGTTGTTAAGGAACCGATAAGCTATATAATTCTAGTATCAATCACCGCTTAAGGATTGGTGACCGCTATGCCGTACTATCACCCGATAAAAAGAATAAAAGACAAAGAAGAGCGTCTGCGTGTTGTGGACAGGCTCTTGTTGCTGCGTCGTCAGTTGGATGCTCAAATTCCCCGGAAAACCGAGTCGGAAACGCTTCTGCTGGCAACCTGGAATATTCGTGAATTCGGCGACAACCGGCGTTGGGAAAGCTATTATTACCTGGCCGAGATCATAAGCCGCTTTGATCTCATAGCGATACAGGAAGTCTCCGCAGACCTGAAAGGCCTGGAGAGAGTAATGTCCCTGATGAATCCGCAATGGGATTATATCGTAACGGACAGTACGGACGGCAGTGCCGGCGGCGGAGAAAGGATGGCTTTTCTCTATGACAAGAGCAAAGTCGCGTTCAAGAATATGGCCGGGGAAATCGTGCTGCCCAAGGACCAGCTGATTGACGGCGGCCTGCAGTTTGCGCGTTCCCCGTTTTGCGTGGCATTCCAGGCAAAATGGTTTAAATTCAAGCTGGTGACGGTGCATATCTATTATGGATCAAGTTCCGGCATCGACCAGAGGCGGCTGGCGGAGATTGATGCGATAGCCTCATTTCTGGCCAAGCGGGCCAGGAAAGAAGATGAGAGCTACATCCTGCTGGGCGACTTTAATATAGTAAAAACCAGTGACGCAACTTTTAATGCTCTGGAGAAAAACGGGTTCTACATACCGGACAGCATCAAACAGCATCCTTCCGATTTGGGGCAGACCAGGCACTACGACCAGATCGCCTTTAATATTAAATTGAGTCCGTCAATGACAGTGTTTGCAGAAGGAGAGCAAAGGGCGGGCGCTTTCAATTTTACCGAGTCGGTCTACACGCCGCAGGACTTAAATGTCTACAGACCGTACTTTCCAGAGAAAGCCATACAGGGGAAAGCAGAACCGGATATAGAAAAATACTATCGGACCTCCTGGCGCACCTTTCAGATGTCTGACCATTTGCCGCTTTGGGTGGAATTGAAGATTGATTTCAGCAATCAGTATCTGGAAGCGTTAAAATCTTACCACGATATATAAAATTGCTTACAATTTCCTCTCTCATTCCCGTGCCACAATCTGAGCACCCGCTTGTCCATCCTGCCCCTATGCATTAAAATTTAAGGGAAAATGGTTGCTTGATTTTTAGCAAATGGAGGATCGGATTGATGAAGGGAGTTAGGAGAATAATGAAGAGGATCATATTTTTCATGCTGGCCGTTTTTGTCTTAACAGGCTGCAGCAGCAATGTCCCCCCGCCTCAAAACCCGGCTCAAAATAGCGAGGCCAGTCCGGCCTCCAAACCGGAGGCGCCATCCAGTCCGGTGTCCGGCGGCCAAGTTGACGGGAACCGGCAGGAAACGTCCTATGTCATGGTAAGCCAAAAGTACGGCTTCTCTCTGGATGCTCCGGCCTCCTGGAAGGGCCGAGTGAAAATCAGTGAAGACAACGACGGCTTTATAGTCAGGCACTTGACGGCTTCCCAACAAGCGTCCGCTCAAAATCCGATCCTCATCAATATTATCGAATACGGCAGCGAGGCCTATTGGGATCAGGAATCAAAGAAGGAAGATCAGCCTTTTCCCTATGAAAAAGTTGGCGTAATAAACGGAAAGGTGTTCGCCAGCATCGCTGTACTTGATTTTCCTTATGATGAGAAGAGTCCGAAAGATATGAAAGAGTATACGGAAATGATGGATTCCGTAGAAAAAGTACTCAAATCGTTCAAAGCCCATCCATAGAGGCAGGCATACTCACTCCTCCGGTGGAAGATGCAAGCAGATTAGTTTCAAAAAGGATCGCTCCCTATCGAAAAGGGAAGGGGGGGTATGGTTGGAGGACAGTGCAACCCGCAAGGGTTTTACGAATATACATATAGACGAACGCCGATTGTCCATCATTGTATTTGCGCTGCTGTTCTCGTGGATGCTGGCCTTTCCTTTTGAAGGACAGGTTTTATATGCGCAGACCCGGCAGTATGGTATTGCTCCCCATACGATGGTATTTATGGCTGTAGCCGCGCATTTTGTGGGTTTGTTTGGCTGTGGGTTCCTGATTAAGACCATGCGAGCCGCCAAAAGTTTGATGCTGTTTTCCATCGTCTTTGGCATGCTGGGAAGCGGCGTATTCTTTTTCCCCCCTTCCATTCTCTGGTATGTTGCTTTGTTTTTCATTTCCGTGATGGCGGGGGCCTGTGTGGCGGCCTGGGGCTTTTATTTAAAAAGCGGAACACCCTCCAATGAGCGGATTAAAACTGCTGCGGACGGGCTGATTTACTCCAATATTCTTATGATCCTCATCAACATGAGCGCCATCCACCTGTCGGCTAAAGCCGGGTTGGGCCTGTCCATACTTGTGCTGGGCGGCGCATTGCTGTTTGCAGTTCGATTGCCCGCCAAGGAGCCGGTCATGCCTTCGCCCCGCCCTGACGAAAGCGGCAATCATATTAATGTCATCAAACCTCTGGCCTTTTTGTGCCTGTTTATTGTGATCATCACTATCAACTCAGGGCTGATGTACCAGGTGATCAACCCCGCCTTTGCCCACCACCAGTGGCTGGTGAGCTGGTATTGGGCGCTTCCCTATATCGTGGCCCTCTATGTCATGAAAAACCTGCCCAGGACTGTCAACCGGAACTATATACTTTATGTTGGCATCGCCATGATCGGCTTTGCCTTTATCACCTTTATGATGGTTGACCGTTCGGCGGCCAGCTACCTGTTGGTCAATACCCTGATGCTAGGCGCCTGCGGCGTTTTTGATTTATTCTGGTGGAGCATTCTCGGTGAAATGCTGGATTTTCACAACAATCCGGCCAAAATTTTAGGGGTGGGACTTTCCGCCAACGTGCTGGGCGTGCTGCTGGGCGTGCTGACTGGCAATGCCATCGTTATTTCCAGCATCCCCAACCACAACTCATCGGTGCTGGCCCTGGCCGTAGTCTGCGTCACCCTGGTCATCCTTCCCCCGCTCCACAAATATCTTACCGAGCTTTTGAAAGACCATGCTTATCTGACCGTATTCACCGAGATGTCACCGGTCGAACAGAAAAGCATGACGGACAGCTTGGCCTGGCTGGAGCGACTCACCGAACGCGAAAGGGAAATCGCGGTCCTGCTCCTTCAGGGCAAAACCTACCGGGCGATTGCCGAGACGCTGAATTTGAGTGAAAACACGGTGAAAACTCATATCAAAAACATCTATTCCAAATACGAAATCAAGAACCGGGCTCAGCTTATCAACCTCATGCTGGAACATCAGTCCCCCCTCGCAAAATAACCTGACCCTTTGATATAAGGCCATTTCAGCAGCCCCTCACCCTTTCGGGTGAGGGGCTCAGATTGTTGACAAAGTCAATAATCTGCCAGAGCGAGCGACGGAAGTGAAGATCAAGGAATGTAAAAAGCCCGTGATTGAGGCGTACATAAGTACGTTGATTGAACGGGCTTTTTACAATGACGCAGATATTCGCTTTTGTCGACGGTCTGAGCCCCTCACCCTTTCGGGTGAGGGGCTTTTTCAGCCAAAATCACCCGTTCTGGTGACGACTTTTTCTGCCCCAGCCGCTATGATAAAGGGCATGAAATGGCCGGAAGAGGGTGGAAAGGTTTGCAAGGGATCAGGCGGAGGATGCGTATCCTGATGGCGGCGACCGGCATAGGCGTTATTACCTCCGTGCTTATGCTCATTCGGGACGGCGTTGTCCTGACCCTTGAAGCGGAAATCCTCCTGGTTTTTGCCGTACCGGCCACCATGTTCCTGGCCGTCCTGTCCATTCGGGAATATAAAAAACTGAAGACCGCGGAGCTGATCATCGAAAACCGGATCCTGCACATCCAGCCTGCGGTCATTGAGGCGGGCGACAGCAGCCGCCCTTTGTCCGCCGGGGTCATAGAAGTCTATATCTCCGGTTTCGGCATGCTTCTGGACTCCACGGTTATTAAATTCAACCTGGACGGGGTTTGTCTGAAAGGCGTGGAAATCGGAAGAGAATGCCTGTGCCTGGCCTACGGCACCAACCTGAACACGCAAAAAGCGCGCATCCTGCACGGAGCCATAGAAGGCCGGGAGATGCAGGCCATCGTGGAAAAATTCCGTTTTGAGACCGGCATCGTTCCTATAATAACCGATTGACAGGCAGGGGGAGAGTTTTCCATGTATTGTTCACATTGCGGAGCGACGCTGCTGGAGGGCGACAGGGTCTGCACATCCTGCGGCAGCCCCCAGAAGAAAAGCGAGGGGAGCGAATCCCGCCTTATCGGATTTTCCCCCAAAATAAACGACCCAGCTTTTGCCCGCTATCGAAAACAGGCCAACTTTTATTCGCTTATTTTTACCGGGTTTTTAGCTGCTGCTGCTGTTATTGGATTTTTCATTTATGGAGAAACCAGTAGCGAAATGGATAATCCCGAGGCCTTGTACATCGGACTGGGAATCGGGGGCATGTTTTTAGCCATTGCTCTGCTCCAGGTTCTGGGCCGGAAAACCAGCAAGACCTGGGATGGAACGGTAATCAATAAAAAGATTAGCTCCCGGCGCCGCAAGAAACGGACCGGCGATGGCGGCTACTACTGGATGAATTATACTGAATACGTGGTTTTTATAAAAGATGATCGCGGCAAAGGCCATGAGATAGTAGTGGAGGACGACAACACCTTATACAACTATTATCAAATCGGCGACCGGGTGCGGCATCACGGGGGGCTGAACTCCTATGAAAAATACGACAAAACCGGGGACCGCATCATTTTTTGCAATGCCTGCGCCAGCCTGTGCGACATCAATGACGAGGTTTGCTTTCGCTGCAAATGCCCGCTGCTGAACTGATCCAAAAGGAGAAAACATGGGGTTGGGCCGGGCTGGTTGTCTTCCGGGGATTTTTTAAGGGCCATTGGTTTGACACGTTTCATGTCAAATATTTGACATTGTCAAATCACTGCAGCTTATTTTTTCTCCATATTCC
>DATMYB010000577.1:0-19507 GCA_035561215.1 Syntrophomonas sp.
GCCGCATCGTTCTGGGATTTGCAGCGAGGGCAGAACCCTGGTGGGAAAAGATTTCTGCCCTCACCTCGACACCTCCCGCATACGGCGCATCCACGACCGAACACCTGTTGTTTCCGAGACTAGGCCTGCCCGCCCAGCGCCTTTTGACCGCCCCCCGCGCTGGGCGCTACCGGGTCAAAGCCGCTGACGGCCTTAGCCAGTCGCTGCACAGGAAGCAGGAAAACCAATACCAATATGATAGCCAGAAGGATGATCTGTAGTATCAACGAAATGAAAAAGCCCAGGACGCCAGCCATACCCTGTGTCAGGTAATTATTGATGAAGGAAACGACTAGAAAGATACTGGTAGCATAGCAAACTCCCAACACGATGCTGACGATGAAATGAGCCGCCAAACGATTTTTCACGCGTAAAGCCGCAACTAACTTGCCGCCCCAGGTGAAGGCAGGTATGATATCACCCATGGTATACCCGACAACAAAACTGGATACGAAAGCCTGCAACAGGGCCGGCGGGGTTAAGATCGGCGCGCCTGGGTGCTGGGACTGCATGAATATCAAAACATAAAGACTTATGCCCAGGCAGAGTACGACATTCATGCCAATGTTAACACAGCGCCCGAATCCTTGTGGTCCTCTCATATAGATTCCCTCCTTTATTAAGAGTCAGGAGATTATTGCCGCTTCCCTGACGGTTAGAAGTTAGGACCGGGCATAGCGCCGCTGGAACCGCCGTCAAGCGGAAGGTTGATGGCAGTGATGAATCGGCTTTCATCCGAGGCCAGGAAAAGTAACCCATAGGCGACATCCAACGGCGTGAGCGGACGTCCGGTAAGCTGCATCTCGTTAACGATGAAATTGACCATTTCCGGCGGCGCGCCGCCCGAGCCGGGGGTTTCAATGAGACCGGGCGAGAGCGCGTTGACCCGGATGCCAAAGGGAGCACCCTCAGCCGCCAGCTGCTTGGCCAGACCGATAACACCCGCCTTCGCCGCCGCGTGAGCAGCTTGCGGGGTATTGCCAATACCGGTGGTGCCGTTGTTGGAGGACACGTTGATGACGCTGCCGCCGCCTGCCTTGATCAAGTGCGGCCAGGCTGCGTTCGTTACCGTAAAAACTAGGTCGAGTTCGTTCTGAAGGGACTTCTTCCACTGTTCAAACGTCATTACGCCAAAAGGAGCGAATTCAGGCTTGGAGGCATTATTGACGACTACGTCTATGCCGCCCATGCGTTCGGCCGCCATGTCGACCCAGGCTTTGGCGGCATCGGGGTCGGATAGGTCAACGTCATAGCCTTCGGCTTTCAGCCCCAGGGCGGCAATTTTCGCGGCATTAGCCGCCGCCACGCCCGGAGTGCGGCCGGAACCAATTACATAGGCGCCATGACGGGCAAACAGTTCTTGCGCCGCTACGCCCACGCCTTTGGTGGTACCTGTGAGGAGCACCCGCTTGCCTTTGAGTCTTTGACCGATCGAGTCAGCCGCGTTAACGAGTTCGGGACAGGGAGGGGTTATACGTGCTTTTGTCATAATTGCATTCCTTCCTTTCTCTTCTATAAAATTGCTTTGCTTTTACTTGAGCCTGCCGCCGAATATCAGCGGGCAAGCCATCAGCCTTCCCGATATACCACCCCGGTACCGCCCTGGGGATAAGTCCATTTAAGAACACCCGGGGGCGCTACCTGGAAGCATGTGCCGCATTCCAAACATGCGGCGAACAAGACCCTAACGGAGCCGTCACCCCCGACGGAATAGACATTTGCGGGGCATACCCGCTCCAGCAGTGGACCCGCCCCGGTCGATTGAGCCAAAGTCTGGTCGACTTCAATATGGGGGTGTCCTTCGTCAGGATTGAAGCAGTTTAGGGCTAATCGTTCAGTTATTTTAGGTATCAGATTGGAGTTGGTCATAGCGCTTTCACCCCCGCAATAGCGTCGAGAATCACACGGCCCCAACCGACCGGAGACTCCCGCAACGCGCTTCGAACCGTTTGAAACAAGTGGCGGCGCGGGGTCGTGTCGAGGTTATACATCCCATACATAATGTTGGCGAGGATGTCCCCGTAATTTTGATAAAGTCGCGGGTTTTCAAAGAAGCCTGGCGCCTTGGCATAGGTAAGCATATCCTGCCCGCAAAAGGATTTCTTCAGCTCGCTGTTGTAACGGTTCAGAGCCGCCTTAGTGCAGTCTCCCGCCTGGAGCGCCGCGTCGATGGCGGCAGCGGCGGCAATCCCCGAACCGGCGGCCAGATCCATGCCCCGGATGGTGAAACCCGTGTTGAGCGAGAACCCGGCAGCGTCTCCGACGATGACCAAACCGTCGTGGACCAGATCGTGAACCATCGCGTTGCCACCCTCAGCGGCGAGATGGCAGCCGTACTCCAGCAGTTCCCCTCCGCGCAGCAGCGGCGACACTGCCGGGTGGTTAAGGAAACGGTCATGAACGTCAGAGGGGGACAAGTCACTGTGCATCAGGTCATCCAGTCTAAGCACAACACCGATTGAGACCGATTGCAGGTTGGTGTACAGGAAGCCGCCTCCGCCTATGCCCTGCGTGCACTCGCCCACGAAGGAGTAAGCGATCCCTTCGTCGCCGGTCAGACCCCAGCGATCCTCGATGGTCTCCCGCGGCAAACCGATGACGGACTTGACCCCTAGGGCCAGGTGTTTGTCGGGCTCTTTGGTTCTCAATCCCGCATCACGACTGATGAAGGAGTTGATGCCGTCAGCAGCTGCGACGACGTGAGCTCGCAGCTCGTCCTCGTCGGCTTTAATCCCAACGATCCGGCCTTCCTCTTTGAGCAGCGCGTCGACTTTGAATCCGGGCATGAGCATCACGCCGGCGTCCACGGCTTGCTGGGCAAGCCATGGGTCAAGCTTGGCCCGCAGCACCGAGACCGCATTGACCGGCTCGGCCAGGCGCTGATCAAAATAATCGACGCCCACGGTACCACCCGTCGTAAGGAAGTTCACGCGATTGCGGGTGATGCGTCGTTCGACGGGCGCCGCCTCCGCGAAACCGGGGAACACTTCTTCCATTACCTGGCAGTAGAACACACCGCCCGACAGGTTTTTAGCCCCGGGTTCGCCTCCGCGTTCAACCAAAAGCACCGAGTGTCCCGCCGCAGCCAGACGGTAGGCCGTGACACAACCGGCCACTCCGGCGCCGATGACGATTACATCGAAGTCTACGGCATCGGAAACTGTCATGACTATACGCCTCCCAAGGTACTCACGAAGTGATGGGCGGCGATGCGTCCGGAGGTGTGGGCAAAACCATTGGCCGCGCCGGGAACCTCCATGTTGTACGAATCGCCGTACAGACCGGTTGCGTCCAGACCGACTGCGTACAGACCAGGAATGGGCCGGTAGTCCTTGTCAACGACCTGCATGTCACCGTTGATGCGAATGCCGCCGGCCGAGCTCATCATGCCGGGAGCCATGCTGATTGCATAGAAAGGAGCACGTTTAAGGGGCCTCAAGTAGCGGGCTTGTTTGAAGTACCTGGGATCCTCCCCGGCGTCACAGGCATCATTGTACTCGGCTACAGTTTGAGCCAACACCGTCGGATCCAGCCCGATCTGCTGGGCCAGTCCTTCGATGGTATCCGACTTCCAGGCAACGCCGTCAGCAACATCCTGGTCAAGTTCGGTGCGCAAGCGGTTCAGCGGACGACCGTACACGACGAATTCGCCGATTGAAATCTCAGAACCATCGGTGATCAAGCGCTGGATGTCCGCCTCGTCAAGCAGCGCATATATCAGGCCTTCCGGCTGCTTGCCCCAGACGGGGCCGATGTCGCCGATGTTCTCGGCGATGCCTTCGTTGATGAACCGCCGGGCGGTCTTGTTTATCCACACACACGGCTGACAGCCCGCTGCGCCGATATGGGAGTCCATGGCCTTGTTGCGAGCGCCAACGGCAACCAATCCGCCGCTTACGATATTTTGAGGATCGGCTCCGGCCGCCAGCGCCATGTTCAGACCGTCGCCCACGTTTTGCGCCGGGGTGAGTACATTCATGTTATGTGCACTATTTGCAAACCAAGTGTACTTGGCGACCAATTCGGGATTATTGCCGATGCCGCCGGTGGCAAGGACTACTGCCTTGGCGCCCACCCGCAACTGCTCACCGCTGGACATATCCTGGGCAACTACGCCCACCACCGCGCCATCATCCATAATCAGATCTTTGACCGGCGTCGACGTAAAGATATCCACCCCTGCCTTCTCGACGGCCGCCAGCAGTATCTCCTGGCATTGTGCTCCCAGTCCTTCCGGAAGGTGGAAGCACCATAACTCGTTGGGATCATCGTAGGCGGCAATTCTGACGTCTTTATATACGACTCCAAGGGATTTAAGAAAATCAATGGTGTCAGCGGAGTTGTCTACAAACGACCGGACAACGTCGACGTTGGCACGGTAGTGACTATACGAATTGAACTTTGCATAGGCCTCGGCCTTGGTGGGAAAGTGATACTTGGGATTTGAGGGTACACCACGGGCTTTCTGCTCGCTGGACTCGAAGGCGGCAGTGCCTTCGGCATAAATGGAGGTGCCGCCGGTCTGGGGCATTTTCTCGAAGATGACTACCCGTAAGCCCGCTTGAGCGGCAGTGAGCGCAGCCGATTTTCCGGAGGCACCGCTGCCAACCACGATTAAATCGTACTCGGTGTCGAAAGTTTTAACTTTGTCTGTCATGTCTTTCTCCTCTCGCTCATTTATTCAGCTTTTCTGTCATGTCTCTTTCCAGGTCTTAGATAATTTGTTCACAATCTTTCTCAGCTTTTGGACAGGGCGGCTGTCAGGGCGGGCACGACGGCGTTTAGATCGCCGACGATACCGTAGGTACACTTACCGAATATGGGCGCCTCGGGATCGTTGTTAATGGCAACAATGGTTTTGACTCCACGCACGCCCATCATGTGCTGGGGTTGGCCGGAAATGCCCACTGCCAGGTAGAAACGGGGCGAAATCCGCTGGGTCGAGGATCCGACCACACGGGAATGCTCAAACCAGCGATAGTCGTCACACAGGGGCAGGGTGCAAGCCAACTCGGCGCGCAACGCGATCGCCAGTTTTTCTACCAGGGCAAGGTTGTCCCTGGCGCCGAGGCCCAGACCGACGCCTACCACCCGGTCTGCGCTGGCCAGCTCGGCGCCGCCGCCCGTGTCTACATGAGTCGCCGCTACCTTGAGGCTGTCCCCGGGCTCCACATTCGCGGCAGCGGTTATTGCGACGGCAACCGATGAAAGTTCCGCTTCATCTCCACCTTCGATGATCAGTCCGGCAACGCAACCGTCGGTGTCGAGCACCTCAACCGCGCGTCCTTCCGCCACTGACCGCTTTACCGCCACCCGCTCTTCCTCCAAGGTGACCGCCATGACCGATGAAGTGATGGCGGCGCCCAGGCGCGCTGCAACCGCCCCGACGATTACCCTGGCCCCAGGCGCATTTGCCGCTAACACCACGCGCGGCTTGGCCTCAGCGGCAGCTTCTGCGATGACGGTGGCCCATGCCTCGACTGGAGTCTCATCGTCGGTGGTGTACCACACCAAGGCGTCGACACCCGCGACTGCCACAGTCTCCGCACGCTCCCGGGAACCCACGACTACTGCCGTGACCTGTCCGTCCAAACTCCTGGCCATCGCCGGTAATGAGCCGATGGGCACGTCGTCTGCGATGATGATCCAACTGTCATTGCTCATATCATTTCACCTTTTTGCTTTCTGATTTGCTTTTCAAGCTCGTTAAATGTCCGATGCCACGTCATTATAGCGTCCCCTCGGCTTGCAGCGCCTGCAGCAGTTGACTCACAGCCTGTTCGGGATTCGAGCCGTCGAACAGCCGCGAAGGCGCGGTTTCAGGCAAATGCGTCCCGCGGGATGTGAGTGAGGGCAAGCTTGCGTCGACCAACTCGGCGACTGTCACGGTCTTGACCGGCTTCTTCCGCGCATCCAACACTGCACGCATACCCGGCTTGCTCTCCTCTTCGTGCCGTGCAACTACTCCGAGAACCACCGGTCCACGGACGGTGACGTCCTGGGTGCCTGTACCGAAACGGCGGGTCACGCACAGGCCGTCGTCTTTGCTCTCAACCGAGTCCACATCCAGTAATGCCGTCCAGCCCAAGAGACCGGCGAGCGTTACCGGAACCGCCGGTTCCCAGGCTGAGTCGCCGATTACAACTACGTCGACATTCTCCAGTGAACGCACGGCAGCCGCCAGGGCCTGGGCTATGGCTGATGCATCCGCTGTGACCGGAAGGCCGTTGATGGCGACAGTATGCTGCGCGCCACGGGCCGCCGCAAAGGCGACATCGCCGCCAGCCAGGGTCAGACCCACCACTTCGCCATCCAGTCCTGCGGCTATGCAGGCCACCTGAGCGGCAACATAATCGTCATCGCCCACCCAAGGGGAGGCCGCGCTCCAATCGACCGTGCCGTCAGCGCTGACCCGCGCGTCCAGTGGATTGACCGCCCACTTGAAAATTACCACTGACTTCATCAGTGTCTCCCCTTCCTTAATTAATGATAGTTTCCTAGGCTTCTACGCCTAAATCACGGGCAACCTCGAGTCCCAAACCGTTGGCCTCGGGGTATTCGTTGATTGCTATCTCAACGCCATGAGTGGCCTCCTGGGCCTTAAAGAGGATTTCCTTCATGCCGCCATGGTTGATCTTTACGTCCGGTTTCAGTCCGAGCTTGGCAAAATGGCGCTCGGCCTCCTCAATGTCGTCTACTCTGAGGGCAATACCGGTGATACCTTCTCCCTTGCGTTCCAAGAGCTGGGTGGCGCCAATGGCGTCGTCGGGGCGCGTCGGTGACACCAGCTCAATTCCCCCGCGTCGGGGCAAGGCAACGGCAAGACCCGGCCCGGGGTCGTCGAGAGGCCCGTAGAATTCGCAGCCCAGCAACTCTTGCATGTCTTTCACGGCTTGATTGACATCCCGCACCACGATTGCGACTCGATCCAATTTAGCTGTAAACATTTACTCCACTCCTTTTCTCACTCACCGCCAGCTATGCTTGATCAGCAGCAAGTTCTTTTTGTCACTAACTTAATATTACCCGACGAAGCCACGGGCAAATACCGCCTTTGGGATACTATTGGAATACCCTTTGGGATATTTTTTAGGATACTTTTAGAGATACTTTGGGAGATACTCTTGAGGATATTCTTGGGGATATTCGTAAGTGGGGGAACAACTGCCGTAGAAGGATAAAAAAACAGCCCCACTGTTTTTGGAGTGGAGCTGCTCTTATTCGGTTAACCAGCGTTCGATAACGACTGTTAGCGAACCATCATATGGCGGGTCGCCAGCACTGCTGCCTGAACCCGATTCGTGACCTGCAGTTTGTTGGTGACCTGGCTGATAATCTTCTTAATGGTGGGCTCACTCAGATAAAGCTGATGACTGATCTCCGCATTGGACATTCCCTCGACGAGCAGAGCAAGCACCTCGCGCTCGCGCTTGGTGAGGGAACTAAAAAAACCGTCTTCAAGGGCCCTCGCATCGGCGGGCTTGACAAGCTCTTCCTGGAGGCGGGTGCCAACCGAGCCTGCCAGAACAACTTCGCCGGCTGCAACGCCCCACAGAACCCCACGAAGCCGGTCGGCGGAGAGTTCCTCACGAACGCCATACCCCATGGCGCCGGCCCGCAAGGCATCCAGAACGTCAGCGGCATCGGTGCGAGAGGCGATGACGATAACACGCGTCTCCAAATCGTTTGCTGTGATGGCGCGGATGGTCTCGCTGCATTTAACCCCCTGCATTCGTACACCCATCAAGATAATTGTAGGGTCATATTCAATGATGAACTTCAGCACCTCGTCGGGGTTGGTAGCCCTGGCAATCAACTGGAACTCGTGCCACTGGTCGATTAGGGCAACGATACCTTCTGTGAACAGTTTGTCCTCATCCGCAATCATCACGCGGATCGGCGTAGATACGATCCGGTGCCGCAAATCCATAAGAACAGGCGACTTGAGGTCAAGAGGCAGCGAATCGGCGGTATCTTGCCGCATTGGATTATCGACATCGTTAATAATACGTTGCGTCTGGTTTTTGGAAGAAACTTCTAACCGGGTACTCACTTGAACTCCCTCCTTCATCAAAAACACACCTACGCTAAAGTGTCAAACGGGGGTATATTGAGATGTTCTATGGTTTGCAAGTCGTCCTTTCCGGTAAGTCCGTTATTCTGTGTAAATCTCCCACGAGGTAAAAATAAGGCAATAATTTTTTGGCGGTCAGCGACTTTACGCGGTGACCACCTGGTACTCTGTAACAGCTAAAAGTTTATTTTATCCGGCGAGATAAATTCTCGCCATGAAGATTGGAGAGGGAGCGGACGGGGTCGTCGCTTATTGTACTGGACGTATTGCGATCGACGACAACGCACCCCGGAGCCTCGCATAGCGCGGATTCAGCGGTTAGGGATTAAAGTTTTAGGTGTTACAGACTACTATCTCCATAATAGGAAATTAAACAATGTGTGTCAACCGGTCAGTTCTCCACAACTGTAAAACAATGGCAATCCGAATCCGGATGTTCAATTTCTGGCGATGGCATTGGATGGTTTAAATTTCATTTTTATATATTGCTGCAGCAGAGCAGGGTCAGCATACTCCTGCTCCAATTCCACCGCGGCCGCGACGCTTAATTGAATCAAATCGAGATCCTTGATCAGACTGGCCACCTTCAATTCATCCAGGCCGTGCTGCCGCACGCCCCAGAAATCACCGGGACCGCGGATAGCCAAATCTTCGTTGGCCAGTTCAAAACCGTCGTTGGTTCTTTCCATGGCCCGCAGACGGCGCCGGGATTCCTCGGTTCGAGCTTCCGCCAGCAGGATGCAGTAGGACTGGTGGCGTCCCCGTCCTACCCTGCCCCGCAACTGGTGCAACTGGGAAAGTCCGAACCGTTCCGCCTGTTCGATAATGATAACCGAGGCGTTGGGCACGTCCACCCCTACCTCGATGACGGTGGTGGAAACCAGCACCTGTATCTGCCCTGCTTTAAAACGCTGCATGATCAAATCTTTTTCGCCGGCCTTCATGCGACCGTAGATCAGGCCCACTGAAAAATCGTGGTAAATGGAAGAACGCAGCTCTTCATACAATGTTATGGCCGCCTGCAGATCCTGTTTCTCCGATTCCTCTACCAGCGGGCATACCACATAGGCCTGCTGGCCCTGCCGCAGCAGCCCGCGGGCAAAATCATAGGCCTGGGACCGGGAGGAACGGGGGAGATAACGGGTCTTCACCGGTTTGCGCCCGGGAGGAAGCTGGCGAATCACGGAAACATCCAAATCTCCATAGGCGGTCAGCGCCAGCGTGCGGGGAATCGGCGTAGCCGTCATCACCAGCACATCGGGGTTCACTCCTTTGCTGCTCAACAGAGCCCGCTGCCGTACCCCGAAGCGATGCTGCTCGTCGATAATAACCAAGCCCAGATGGTCGAACTCCACCTGCTCCTGGATTAAAGCGTGGGTTCCCAGCAGAATGTCGATCTCGCCCGAACCCGCCGCTTCCAGGATCATGCGCCGTTCCGCCGCCGGAGTACCGCCGGTGAGACAGGCCAAAACCACGGCGCTGTCGGCGAAATATTTTTGCAAGGCGGAAAAATGCTGCTGAGCCAAGATCTCGGTGGGGGCCATCAAAGCCGCCTGATACCCGCTGGATACCGCTTTGGCCATGGCCAGGGCTGCCACCGCCGTTTTACCCGCTCCCACATCGCCTTGCAGCAGACGGTTCATCACCCGGGGCGCTTCCATGTCCGCAAAAATTTCCTGCAGTACTTTATCCTGGTCAACCGTCAATTGAAAGGGCAAATGCTGCCGCAACTGCCGAACCAGGTCGTCTTTTTCCCGGTGGACGACGCCGTCGGTGACTGTATTTTTCTGAGCCCGCTGTTGATCCAAGGAAAGCCGGAACAGCAGCAGCTCTTCCAAAGCCAGCCGGCGGCGGGCCTGGGCGTAGGCCCCGGCGTCCTGAGGGAAATGGATATGACGCAAGGCGGAATGAATATCCGTCACCTCATACCGAGCCCGCAGATCCGGAGCAAGGATTTCCGGATAATCGGGTAAATAGGTCTGCAACACCTGCTGCATGAGCCGGCGCAGGTTTTTTTGATGCAGGCTTCCGCTCAGGGAATAGACCGGTACTATACCGTATTCGGCCCCGGTGTCGTCCAAAATTTCGTAAGCGGAAACCTGCAGTTGCAATTCTCGGTAGCGTCCGTCCGCCTTGCCGGTCACCAGCAGTTCCTGACCCGGCTTGATCACGTTGGCCAGGAAAGGCTGATTGAACCAGACAGCGTTGATGGCACCAGTATCGTCCTCCAGCAGCGCCTTGAAAAGGCTGAAGCCGCGACCGGTCCGGGTGGAAGCGGCCTTCAGCACCCGGGCTTGTAGGTTGACGGCTGTATCCGGCTGTAAATCTCCTATGGCCGTCAGTTGGGAACGGTTAAAATAATCCCGCGGTATGAACCACAGCAAATCAAAGGCGTTGTGCACTCCCAACCGTATCAAATCCTGGCTGCGCTTGGGCCCCACACCCTTGATATATTGCAGTTCTTTTGCAAGCGTTTCCATGGTTCCTCCCGTCCGCTAGTACTCTGTCAACCCTAAGTTCGCATATTATTTGTCGAAGAAATTTCTGCAGGGCAAGGGGTCGTCAATCGCAATACTGGACGTATTGCGATTGACGGCAACGTAGCCATACAGAAATTTAGCCGACCAGGAAATGTGAAATTAGGGTTGACAGAGTACTAACAAAACAGGACGGTTTTTTCCCCGTTGCTGACTGTCAACGGGTCAAAACCGCCCCGGCGTGATCAAATACAATTACTCGACGGAAATTAAATAGCTGTAATGGGGCTGACCGCCATAGTGCATCTCCACTTCGCACTCGGGATAGGCGGCGGCGATTTTCTCCTTTAATGCATCGGCCTGGACTGCTTCCGTCCCGTTGCCGTACAAAAGCGTAATCAATTCACTGTCCTCGTCGATTATCTCCTGCAGCAGGTCCAGCACCACTTCTTCTTCATTGTCGCCCTTATGGCTGATCTTGCCGTCGATCAGCCCGATGACGTTGCCGGCCTCTATGTCGAGACCGCTGACCGCCGAATCTCTGACCGCATGCGTCACTTCGGCGTAGGTGATCTTATCCATCTCCTCCTGCATGGCTTCGACGACTTCCTCCCATTCGCCTTCGGGATCGTAAGCGATCAAAGCGGCGATGCCCTCCATCACCGAACGAGTCGGCAGCACCTCCACCTGTTTGTCGCATAAATGCTTGACCTGATCTGCAGCCATAATGATGTTTTTATTATTAGGCAGAATAATAACCACCGGCGCCGACACTTCATTGCAGGCGTTCAACAGATCCTCGGTACTGGGATTCATACTCTGCCCGCCCTCAACGACCACATCTACGCCCAGGCTCTGCAAAATCTCGGCGATACCGTCTCCGGCTCCTACCGCCGCCAGGCCTATTTTTTTGCTGAAAGCCGGCTGGGCTTGCCGCTCCAGATTATTGCGGTTTTCATGCACTTCTTCCAGCATATTGTTGATTTTTATATCGCTTAATTGGCCGAACTGAAGCGCCGTTTCCAGCACTTTGCCGGGATGGTTGGAATGAATATGCACTTTGACCAGTTCTTCTTCCCCCACCACCAGCATGGAATCCCCCAAGGGCTTCAGATGTTCCTTGATGTCTTCCGGGTCCAGTCCCTGCCCTTTGATCAGCATCTCGGTACAATACTGGAATTCCAGCACGATATCTTCTTTGACGGTCTCCCGGCGGGCAGCGTTGGTCTTCGCCTTATAACTGTCCAGTTGAATATCCTTGTCGGCCGCCAATCCGTCGGTGACGCCTTCCAGGAAAAACAGCAAGCCGCGTCCGCCGGCATCGACTACTCCGGCCTCCCGCAGGATGGGCAGCATGGAAGGGGTTTTTTCCAGGGTGCGGTGTCCCTCCTCAATGCCGGCCAGCAGCACCGCCAAAATATCAGATCCGGCCTGGGCTTCCCGCTCGCAGGCTTTGGCGGTTTCACGTACCACCGTCAATATGGTCCCTTCCACCGGTTTCATGACCGCTTTGTAGGCAGTATCGGCGCCGGCCCGCAGGGCGGCGGCAATGTCAGCCGCATTGGCCGTTTCCTTGCCGTCCAATACCTTGGCAAAGCCTCTGAAGATCTGGGAGAGAATAACCCCCGAATTGCCGCGGGCTCCCATCAGAGATCCCATGGATATGGCCTTGGCCGCCTTGCCCAGGGTTGCTCCGCTGTTTTTTTCCCCTTCCTTCACCGCCGACAAGAGGGTTAAATACATATTGGTTCCGGTATCGCCGTCGGGCACCGGAAATACGTTCAACTGGTCCACTTCATCGCGATTATGCTCCAATCTGATACAGCCCGCTTTAATGCCCCGTACCAGATCGTAGCCTGTAATATTAAGCAAACTCAAACTGCTTATCCTCCCATTACAAGTCTTTGATTACCCGGATCCCTTCCACATTCACATTGACTTTCTCCACCGGGATACCGGCGCCGTTTTCCAGCACATAGGTCACTTTTTGCATAACGCTCAAAGCCACTTCAGATATCTTTATACCATATCCGATAATCACATGTACATCGACAATTAAGCCGCCGGCGCCATTTTTCACCTCGACACCCTTGCGGATAGAATCCAACCCCAAAATATGAGTAATACCGCTTTGAATATTATGGGGCACCATCCCCACCAGTCCGTAACACTCCAGCGCCGCCAAGCCGGCGATGGTTTCCACCACTTCTTTTTCCACCGTTATATTGCCAAGTTCATTTGATTTTAGTGTAAACATCGTTTCCCTCCTGTCTGACATCTCTCTATTATACACTATATTATTTAAAGCTTCTTCTTGCCCTTTCCTCTTGCTTTTGATAAAATACTTAAGTGCAACTGTTATAGAGAGGGGGCAAAACAATGGCTAAATGTGAGATTTGTGGAAAAGGCGTAACCTTCGGCAAGAAATACAGCCATTCCCATATAAGAACCAACCGTCAATGGAAACCGAATGTACAACGGGTAAGAGTACTGGATGATAAAACACCCAAAAGAATGTATGTATGCACCCGCTGTTTGCGTTCCGGAAAAGTACAAAGAGCTTTATAGCCTTTGCTCAAACAAGCCTTGGACATTCGTCTAAGGCTTTGCGCTTTTTAAAGCCTCGATTTCTTCAGGAGTAAAAGTATAAACCGTGCGGCAGAAGTTGCATATGGCTTCAATCTCCTGGTTATTCTCCGCCGACTCCCTCAGTTCCTCTTCCGACAGCCCGGCCAAAATAATCCCCAGCCGTTCCCGGCTGCAATTGCAGCGGAAGGCCAGTTCCAGCTCGCCCACCACCGTATAGTCAATTCCCTGCATAATGGCGGCGGCAATCTCCTCCAGACTGTCATAATCAGCAATCAACCGGCTGATCTGACCCAGTTCTATAATATTGTTCTCCAGTTTCTCCAGCACAGCATCTTCGGCCTCAGGCAAGGCCTGGACGATCAGTCCCCCCGCTGCCAGAACATGAAGATCCGTGCCCACCAATACCCCCAGCGAAACCAGGGCCGGAATCTGTTCCGACTGCATGAAATATTGGGCCAAATCCTCGGCAATCTCTCCGCTGACCAAGGGCACCCGGCCCTCAAAGGGCTGTTTCAATCCCAGGTCTTTGATGACCTCCAAGTAACCTTCCGGCCCCACCAGCTCGCCTACCGCCAGCTTGCCCGGCGCCCGGGAAGGCAAATCCGCCTGAGGATTGCCGATCAAGCCTTTGACATGGCCGTTCATATCGGCAGTGGCAATGATGGTCCCAGCCGGACCGTTCCCGTTAAAGCGCAGACTCAATAAATCACTTTCGTTTTTTAAATCACTGCCCATCATGACCGCCGCGGTCAGGACCCGGCCCAGAGCCGCGGTAGCGGTGGCTGAAGTCTGATGCCGGCGGTGGGCCTCCTCCGCCAGAGCGGTGGTATGGGCCAGCCACACCCGGACGCTTTTTCCTTTATCAACTAATTTCAATAAATAATCTCGATTTTGCATACGATGTTTCCCTTCTACGTCTTACCAATCATTATACCCGGAATGACGGCAAAATCAACGTAATCCTATATTTTGGTAAACAAGGGCCGAGAAAACTGTTATCATAGGAATTGAGGACTTTGCAGCCTGTCAAAAATTGGGGAAGGTGTCGCCTGCTGCCCAGTCCCGAAGGATATTTCATTCAGGGGAATTAGCCCAAAATCTTGAGCTGATCCTAAGAAAAATAACACATATGAAGTTGATTCCCCTGTAAAAACCTGAGCAAATCAGGTTGAATGTATAAAATATGAAGGAGCACTTGGCGCAGCAGGGGGTTCCCCCATGCGGGGTCTGGTGGCAAAATGTTTTTACATTCAACCAGCAAATCATAAATTTTTGCAGTGGAATCAAAGTTTAATCTTAAGGAGGATTTTTTTTATGCCGTTTTATGAGTTTGAAGGCAAACGTCCCGTCGTCGGGGAGAACAGCTTTGTCCACCCCCAGGCCACAGTGATCGGAGAAGTTAAATTGGGCAAAAATTGCTACGTAGGCGCCGGCGCCATACTGCGGGGGGACTACGGCAGCATCGAGATCGGCGACGGCTCCAACATCCAGGAAAACGTAGTGCTGCACGCAGAACCCGGCACCGCCGCGGTCATCGAAGCCGATGTGCTGGTGGGACACGCCGCCATCGTTCACGGCCCCTGTACGATCCATACGGGCGCCATGGTAGGCATGGGTTCCCTGACTTCCGCCGGCTGCGAAATTGGCGCAGGCGGATTTCTGGCCGCCGGCAGCGTACTGCCGCCCAACCGGACCATCCCGCCGCACCGGTTGGCCATGGGTAATCCTGCCGTGGTGGTCAAGGAAGTCAACGAAAACCTGGCCCAGTATAACGCCATCGGGGTGAAGCTGTATCAGGAGCTGGCCCTGCGCTGTCAGAAAAGCTTGAAGCTGATCGAGGACTAACACTACTGGATGGCAGTAACTGCCTGGGATCCGGGCTGCGGCCGACAAAGGAGGGCAACACTCGCAGCCTGTGAAGAAAATAATCCCATTGGGGAGGATTTCTCCGAATCTTTTCTGATGTTACAGGACTCCCAACCAGATTTCGGCTTGTCCAGGCTAACAACGGCTGAGACTGTTTGAAAAACAGGGCGAAGTTAAGCTACACTGGTGCAAGGTTGATGGCTGAGGAAACAAACCTTGATATTATGCGATTTGTTTCCGCATGTTCCAGAAAACTAACCGATTTCCGGAAAGGAGCGAATATGAAAAAAAGAAAACTTATTATTTCGACTTTAGCATTTTTATTTTTATTTACCGGTCTTTTTTTAGGCCAAAGTGACCAGGCCATGGCTTCCTCGAACCTTTCTTGGGGTTCGCAGGGAACCGAAGTCGTTACTTTGCAAAAAGCTTTGAATACGCAAAGCTATTGGTGCGGAGATGCAGACGGCATATTTGGCCAGAAGACTTACGCGGCGGTAATAAAGTTCCAAAAAGCCAAAGGCTTGAACGCTGACGGCATTGTGGGACCTAATACCAAATCTGCACTGGGATTGAGCAACAGCAGCAATACCGCGGCAGTTGAACCTTCACGGAGCGGGTCTAGTGTTCCCCGCGGAAAGACTTTGACGATGACAGCCACAGCCTATGACCCCTGTTATGAATGCAATTATCCCTATTACGGACAGCCTTCCTATATTGGGCTGCCGCTGGGAAGAGGCATTATAGCAGTCGATCCCAACGTAATTCCGATGGGAACCCGTTTGTATGTGGAAGGTTATGGAGAAGGCATCGCCGCCGACCAAGGCAACGCGATCAAAGGTAATCGGATAGATCTCTGTTTTCCTACTCACCAAGAGGCTTCGGCCTATGGTATTAAAACAGTTAAGGTTACAATTCTGGACTAAAACATTTGCTTTATGAAAAATTCGTAAGCATAACAAGGGTCTGCCCTCTTTTGAAGGGGCAGGCCCTTGCTCGTTTTTGCTAGTAGTCTGTTAGATCTAAAAATTTATTTTATCCGCCGAGAAAAATTTTTGCAGGGCAAGGCGGGAAGAGTGAGCAATACTGGATGTATTGGGATCGACGACAACACAGTCCTGAGCCTCGCATAGCGAGGATTTAGCCGGCGGGAATGAAAGTTTTAGGTCTAACAGAGTACTAGTTTCGTAACTGGTAGTCTGCGTCGCTTAAAGGTTATCCGCCAGGAAAAAACCTCCCTGGGCGAGACCCGGAGAGAGGAGCGAGGCTAAGCTGGACAAGTTGAGACCAGGACAGGTTGACGACCACAAAACCTTGCACCTCGCATAGCGGGGATTGAACCGGTAGCGATGAGAGTTTTAGGGGGACAGACTAGTACGCTGTCAACCCTAAGTCCGCATATTATTTGTCGAGGGAAATTGCTGCAGGGCAAGGCGGAGGATTGAGCAATACTGGACGTATTGCGATTGACGACAACGCAGCCATGCAGTAATTTAACCGACAAGGAAATGTGGAATTAGGGTTGACAGAGTACTAGTAGCAGGCGGTCAATACGATCCAGCCGGGATGGCCTCAACCTGAACCCAGGCCCTTCCGGGACAAGCTTTTGAAACAGAAGTGTAACCACTTATATTAATAACGCATACTATAAACTGAGCTTAAGATATGGTACGAAAAAGGAGATGAGGAAATGGCCGCAAATTCAGCCCAATGGATCCATATGGTAGGAATAGCCGGAGCAGGCATGAGCGGAATCGCTAGGGTATTAAAAGAACAGGGGAATAAAGTGACCGGTTCCGATCTGCAAAAAAACGATGTCAGCAAGAAACTCGAAGAAATCGGGATCCAGATATATGAAGGCCATAGTTCCTCCAACCTGCAGGAGGGAGTTGATTTGCTGGTTATTTCTTCGGCAGTCCCCCTCGACAATATTGAGGTTGAAACCGCTAAGAAGTGCGGTATACCTGTGCTAAAAAGAGGGGAGATGTTGGCACGGATGGCCAATGCCGGCAAAGGCGTCGCCGTTGCCGGAGCCCATGGCAAAACCACTACCACCTCCATGATTTATGCCGCTCTGCAAAGCTGTGGAGGGGACCCAACTTATATCGTCGGCGGCGAGCTGCAGGATAGCGACCTCAATGCCCATTTGGGCCAAGGGGAGTATTTCGTGGTTGAAGCCGACGAGAGCGATGCTTCGTTTTTGGCGCTGCATCCGTACATTGCGGTGGTAACCAATATTGAGGATGATCATCTCGATTTTTACAAATCTTTTGAGCGGATAAAAACCGCCTTTCAAACATTTTTACAGCAAACCGACACCGGTGGATTTGTGTTGCTGAACGGCGGCGATCCTAGCCTGCGCGAGATCGGACGATCCGCTGCCGGGCGCGTATTATTTTACGGGGAAGACGACAGTCTGGATTACCACTTGCGGAATTGGCGGGTAAAGGGAATGGGTTCGGTTTTTGAAGCCTATCGTTCAGGAGAGTATTTGGGACAAATAGAACTTTCCGTGCCCGGTCGTCATAACGCCTGGAATGCATTGGCGGCGCTGGCAGTTGCTATGGAACTTGGCTGTTCCTTTGATGTGGTGGCGAAAAGCCTGGTGAATTTCCACGGCGCCAAACGTCGTTTTCAAATCATGGGACATATGGGCAGCAATGTGATTGTAGATGATTACGCCCACCATCCCACCGAAATCCGCGCCACTATTAAAGCCGCCCATGATCTGGGATTTAACCGGCTGGTGGTGGTGTTCCAGCCCCATCGTTATACCCGCACTAAATTATTGGCGGAACAGTTCTCTATTTCTTTCGAACTGGCGGATCTGGTTATTATCACCGATATATATTCCGCCGGAGAAAAGCCTATCGCCGGGATCGACAGTCAGATGATCTGCAAACTGGCGGTGCAGAAGGGCGCCAATATGATATACATGCAAAGCCAGGGAGAAATCGAGGAATTTATTCGCCGTGAAATAAAAAATAATGAGTTGGTCATAACTATGGGCGCAGGTGACATTTGGAAACTGGGCGAGAAACTGGCCGATGTAAAATAATATGTCTGCTTATGGGTCTGAAAATCAGCGGAGGTGTTGATTTGGAAGAGCACTTATTGGTTAGGGGAGGCCAGGTCCTCAAAGGTCAGGTCAATATAAGCGGCTCCAAAAATGCTATTCTGCCGATTATGGCAGCCAGCCTTTTATCAACCGAAGAAGTAGTTCTGAACGAAGTCCCAGATCTGGAGGACATCAATGTCATGGCAGAAGCTCTCAGAATTTTGGGAGCTACGGTTAAGCGAGAAGGCAAGACGCTGACCATAGACGGAAGCGGGGTCAGCAATTGTGAACTTCCTGAAACCGTTACCCGGCGCATGCGGGCTTCCAATTTGGTTATGGGTGCTTTGCTGGGGCGTCTGCGTGAGGCCCGGGTAGCTCATCCGGGAGGCTGCGCCATTGGGTCCAGGCCGATGGATCTGCATATCAAGGGATTCAAAGGTTTGGGTTATGAAATCAGTGAATGTTGCGGCTATCTGCATGGCAAGGAACGGCATGCCCAGGGACGGGAAATCATGCTGGATGTTCCCAGCGTAGGCGCAACCGAAAATATTATGATGGCGGCCGTTCTTACCCCCGGTTATACGGTCATCCGCAATGCTGCGCGGGAACCTGAAATTGTTGATTTGCAAAATTTTATCAATCGTATGGGGGCCAAAATTAAAGGCGCCGGATTGGATACCATAAGAATTGACGGAGTCGATAAACTGGGCGGAGTAGAACATACTGTGATCCCGGACCGGATTGAGGCCGGTACATTTATGGTAGCCGCCGCCATCAGCCGCGGCGACGTATGGATCGAAAACGTAGTCGTGGAGCACCTGCAGCCGGTAATCGCCAAACTGACCGAAATCGGAGTGGAAATATTACCCTGGTCGGGAGGGTTGCGCTTGGTGGGGAATATGAATTACCGTCCCACTGACATTAAAACCATGCCTTATCCTGGTTTCCCTACTGATATGCAAGCCCAGATGATGAGCCTTTTAGCGATTGTGCCCGGAACCAGCATTATGGTCGAAACCATATTTGAGAACCGGTTTATGCACGTACAGGAACTGCGGCGCATGGGCGCGGATATAAAAATCGAGGGTCGGGTAGCCATTATAAAAGGCGGGCGTTACGAAGGCGCCAGTGTGGAGAGCACCGATTTGCGAGCCGGCGCCGCGCTTATATTAGCTGGTTTGGCGGCCCACGGTGAAACGCAAATAACCAAATTGGAACATATTGACCGGGGCTACGAGCAAATTCAGGATAAACTTAAGGCGTTGGGCGCCGATATTGAAAGAAAGAGTTAAAATTAACCGCATTACCCAATCAAAATGTCGTTTGACCCGCCAAGGAAATTCTGCCGGCGGCAGATGAACCGGGCGGGTTCTTCAATCTGTAAGTTATTTTAGATAATTTGTGTAC
>DATMYB010000578.1:0-5598 GCA_035561215.1 Syntrophomonas sp.
ATGTATAAACATGGAGGAGCACTTGACGCTGAGTCTGGCCACGGTTTGTTTGTACATTCAACTAACCAACTATGATTCTCGGCAAAAATCCAACAAAAAGAACGTCCCTTTGTTGGATCTTTCGCGTTGAATGTATAAACATGGAGGAGCACTTGACGCTGAGTCTGGCCACGGTTTGTTTGTACATTCAACTAACCAACTATGATTCTCGGCAAAAATCCAACAAAAAGAACGTCTCCTTGTTGGACCTTTCGCGTTGAATGTATAAACATGGAGGAGCACTTGACGCTGAGTCTGGCGACGGAATGTTTGTACATTCAACTAACCAACTATGATTCTCGGCAAAAATCAAACAAAAAGAACGTCCCTTTGTTGGATTATAATTCTTTTCTGACCGCGGCGGCGGCCTCGACCATATGCTGCAGACTGGGAATCGTCTCCTCTATGCCCCTGGTTTTCAGCCCGCAATCCGGGTTGACCCACAGTTTGGCTGGATCGATGCTGCTCAGCATCGCACCTAGGGCAGCCACCATTTCTTCCCTGCCGGGCACTCTGGGAGAGTGGATATCATATATCCCGGGCCCGACTGCCATAGCAAAATTATTTTTACGGATGGCGGCCAGGATGGAAAGGTTTGATCTTGAAGCTTCAAAAGAAATCACATCGGCATCCATGGCATTGATATCCCGGATAATATCTTCAAACTCACTGTAACACATATGGGTATGGATTTGCGTTTCCGCCTTGACCTGGCTGTGGACGAGCCTGAAGGCCGGGATGGCCCACTCCAGATATTCGCTGTACCAGTCTTCTTTCCTGAGCGGCAATTTTTCTTTTAATGCCGCCTCATCGATTTGAATAATGCGGATGCCCGCCGCCTCCAGATCCTGAACCTCTTCCTTAATGGCCAAGGCTATCTGGAAGGCCATTGCCCGCGGGGTGATATCCTCCCGCGGGAAGGACCAGTTAAGAATCGTCACCGGGCCGGTCAGCATTCCCTTTACCGGCTTGGCAGTCAGGCTTTGAGCGTATTGAATATACTCCACGGTTATGGGGTGGGCGCGGGATACATCCCCCCAAATCACCGGGGGCTTAACACAACGCGTTCCATAGGACTGGACCCATGCCTTTTGCGTAAAGAGGAAGCCGTTGAAGTTCTCGCCGAAGTATTCCACCATGTCATTGCGTTCGAATTCGCCGTGTACCAACACATCCAAACCTATTTGTTCCTGTAAAGCGAGACAGGCTCCAATATTTTCTTTGATCTTTTCCTCATATTCCTGCCGGGTGATTACGCCCTTTTTAAGGTTTGCCCGCAATGCCCTGATCTCATGCGTCTGCGGGAATGACCCGATCGTAGTGGTAGGCAGCAACGGGAGTTTTAAGCATTCCCGCTGCAACTCCCGGCGTTTATTAAGCTCCGGCTGCCTGATGAAATCATCTACGGAAAGGGACTCATACTTTTTCCTCACCTCAAGATCAACTTGGTCGGTCTTGCTGGTGAATAAATCCAGATTGTCCCGGAACATTTTACTGTCCGCATAATCTTCTTCGGCCAACAGAGCTTTAAGCTCGCCCAGTTCAGCCAGTTTTTCCTCCGCAAAAGCCAAACGCTGGCGGTGGCCAGGCGCCAGCAGGTCCTCGCTTTTGATTGTATAGGGCACATGCAAAAACGAACAAGCGGCGCCGACTATGATCCTATCCTTCGCGACAATACCGGTGAGCTCCTGCAGGATCGCCAGCGAATCGGCGTAGGCGTTTTTCCATACGTTTTTGCCGTTGACAATGCCGGCAAACAATTCCGTATGTTCCGGAAATCCGTATTTTTTCACCAGCCCCAACGACTGCCTGCCTTCGACAAAGTCCAGCCCGATACCGTCAAAACCCAGGGCGGTTACCTCGCGATAGCAATCTCTGATATCGCCGAAATAGGTTTGCAGGATCAATTTCAATTGCCCTTTATTTTCCAACAATGCGGTGTGAATATCCGTAAACATTTCTATATCTCGAGGCGTTAAATCCGTCCCCAAAACCGGTTCGTCGATTTGTATCCATTCCGCCCCCGCTGTATTCAGGGCGGCCAGCACTTCCTGATATGCGCCTATGATTTCCGGCACAAACTCCGCCGCCTTTTTCTTCCCGTTAAAAGCTGATAATTTCAACAATGTAAACGGCCCGATCAAGACCGGTTTGGTTTTAATACCAAAGGACAAAGCCTCCTGATAATGCTCGATTACCTGCCTGGAGTTCATGCCAAGTTCGGTCGCATCCTCAAACAGCGGCACAATATAGTGGTAATTGGTGTTGAACCATTTTTTCATGGGCAGGGCTTTGACATCTCCCCGCTCCCCTTGATAACCCCTGGCCATGGCAAAATAGGTATCCAACTCGTCAAGCTCCAGTGACTTATAAGATGCGGGGATCACGTTTAAAAGCAACGCCATATCCAACATGCCGTCATAAAAAGAAAAATCGTTGGCTGGAATAAAATCGATATTATTTCGTTTCAATAGCAACCATTGCTGTTTTCTAAGTTCCCGGGCCTGAGCCAGCAGATCTTCCTGTTGCAACTCTCCCTTAAAATAATCCTCCGTCCAAAATTTCAGCTCCCGCTGCGCACCGATGCGCGGATAACCGATAATCGAAGTCTTCATTTCATCCAGCCCCTTTCAACAATATACCAACCGTCCGCGCAATTCCTAAAATCTAATTGCTGCCGTCTCATTTACCTCAACCTATCATTGCCCCATACCGGCTTCGGATGACTTTCCCGGCGGATAAGTATGCGGACCACTCGTTGCGCTAATCATAGCAAAAGGCAGCCGGCATAGCGTAAATCCAAAAAAATATCGCCTGTTATAGCTGCTAACTATAACAGGCGATCTCAGCAGAACGGTTACGGTCTTTCCACGCTGCGCTGCAGCGCCTCCACATAACTGGCGGCCAGTTGGCTGAGCCGGATATCTTTATGAGCGATCCATCCCACCGTGATTTCTTCGTCTACATCCAGGGGTACGGCAATGATGTTGTCACCATTCAGGTCGGCGCTTAATACTCCGGTGGAGATGGTATAGCCGTTTAAACCGATCAGCAGATTGAATAACGTGGCCCGGTCGCTGACCCTGAGATTCTTCCGGCGTGAAAGTGTGCTCAGGATTTCTTCGGAATAATAGAAAGAATTATATTCGCCCTGTTCGAAGGACAAATAGGGATAGTCCTCCAAATCTTCCAGTGAAACTTTGGATTGCACGGACAAAGGGTTCTTATTACTAATAAAAACATGGGGTCGGGCAATGAACAGAGTAGTAAATTTCAGATTGCCTTCCTTTAAAATCTTATTCATGACGCTGGCATTGAACTGATTGACATAGAGAATACCGATTTCGCTGCGCAAATTACTGACATCGTCGATGATCTCATAGGTTCTGGTTTCCCGCAGCGTAAACTCATATTCATTGCCGCCGAATTCTTTTATTAAATCAACAAACGCATTGACCGCGAAAGCATAGTGCTGGGTAGATACGGAAAAGTGCTGGGCCGAAGGCTTGGCATTGAGATACCTTTTCTCCATCAGTTCGGTTTGCTCGATAATCTGCCGCGCGTAACCTAAAAACTCCGCGCCTGCAACCGTCACATTTACGCCCCGGTTAGTACGTTCGAATATGGTTAACTTAAGTTCAGCCTCCAGTTCCTTGATGGCGTTTGATAGGCTCGGCTGTGTGATAAACAGCTTTTTGGCAGCAATATTTATAGATCCCCACTTCGCCACCTCAATGGCATATTTTAGCTGTTGCAAAGTCATTTCCAACCACCTGCCTCGCGTTCACTGTTTCGTCATATTATATATCGTTTTTATACGGATTTAAAAGGTAGGGAATCGGATTGGAAAGAGGTTGCCTATAAACAGTGCGGCGTTACCATCCGGCAGTATTGTTTCTGCCAAGATTCATCAATATTTGGCGGTAGCGTTTGGTTGCCAGTTCGCTGGGCTCACCCTTTTTGCAAAAGGTAAATCCGGCTAATTTCGGGTTGACTCTCGCCGCCACCACCTTGCCGTCCGCCAGTTTGGATTCAAACAAGGCCAGTGCTTCCAAAAACCGATCATCATGCTTGGCTCTGCTGTAAAATGAAAGCACATACAGGTAGATAAAGAGATTGTAATTGCCGAAAGGGTATTCGGGCTGCATAAATAAAGTCCCTATCCCATAATGGCAGGGACCGAGGGGCTTGCGAGTCCTCCAGTGGGCAAGCAGGAATTCCACCGCTTGGTCCAGAGCCGGCTCCTGATCGAGATAATCGGTAAAGCGAAAGGCATTCAGTGCCGTCAGCGTAGGGCCAGGATTGGAAAACTCCGTTTCCGGGCCTCTGCCGAAGCTGAATTTTTTGCAGCGCCAACCACCGTCGTCCTCCTGTATCTCCAAAAGATGCCGAAAGGTTTTCTGCAGCCTGGCGTCCGTGGCGCAGCCTAAATGACAGAGCACATTGGCGGCATGGATGGTTTGACAGGGATAGATCGCGCCATTCGGATAAAGTTTGAAGCGTCCGTCCTCCCGCCATGAACTGAAAATCAGTTCGGCCATATCCTGCAGCAGCGCATCGGACGGGTCCAGCCCCAATTCCAGCAGCAGGAGCGTACTATCAAGGGCGGAAAACGGGGTTCCTTTAGCGAGGCGTTTATCCGTCGTTGTCCAAAAGTCCCAGCCGTTATCATATCGCTTGGCCAGTATTGCAGCAAGATCACCTTGGTATTGCCGCTCTATGGTCATGATGTTTCACCTCTCCTGCCATTGCAATTCTCCTTACATTATTACCAATAATGTAAGAGTAAATGAAACCAGGCTGGTCGCTGTCCCAAAGATAAATTCTTGGGGCGTATGCCTTTTCGTTCTGATTGATGCCCAGAAGATCAAGGCATAAGCCACACACCCCACCACAAAGCCCTGGAAGCCCAGAAAATAACTGACCAAAACAATGGGGCCCGTTATGCTGCAGCCATGACCACTGGCGCGAATCTTCAATAATTTGTTGAGTATCAGCAAAATGACGACGGAGAGAAGATAGCTGGTAAATAAGAGCTGCAGGTTTTGATTGCACGCCGAAAGAAGACCATATAGCCAAACGATCACATAACCAACCGCGGTTAAAATAAAAGCAAGGTTTCTCTGCCCTTCCCGTCCCTTTTCTTTTATTTCGGGGATCAGTACGGATAAAGGATAGGCGATCACCGGTATTAAAGCAAGAAAAATCAGCGCCATTACTATGTCGATGGTCGAAGTAAAAACATCATCGCGGGCAACAGCCAGGATCACAATCAACGCAGTGACCAAAACCGGCGGAACCGACACAATGCGTATGAACTTTGCAAAATTCTCTTTCATGATGCCTGATTACCTCATCTTGATATTATATGACAGGACCAACTAGACTCCCCATATCAGTCAGTATACCCCCCTTAGGGCGGGTTGTCTAATGCGAAAACTGAAAAAAATTAATAGTAAACTTTAGCTGTTCTGTAATATTATTATTTATATATCCATTAATAACAAAGAAACTTACGCTGATTGCTAAGGTTTTTGACCGGAGTATTTTCTTTATACC
>DATMYB010000579.1:0-11378 GCA_035561215.1 Syntrophomonas sp.
GGCTACGTTCTGACCCTGACCGGCTTGCAGCACACAGCCGAAGATTACTTCATCAATGATCGCAGCATTTATTCCTGCCCGTTTGACCGCTTCGCCCATAACTATGCTGCCCAGATCAACTGCCTTAACGTCTTTTAACGCGCCTCCGAATGAAGCTACCGGTGTTCTGCATGCTCCCAACAATACTACTTCCCTAGTCAAATCTATTACCTCCCCAAGTTTCTGAATTAGGTTGCATTACCTGGAATTTTTGACCGCTGTTTAATCCTCCCTCATCCCTATTGCAATAAAATTGTTAACTTTCACTGTACCGTGAATTGTCTTTCATTTACGTCTATTAAGCATTCGTTATCCGCTTGCTTTTCCCTGCATCAAACAGCTATTTATAGTCTACTGACCAATAATACTCAACGGGCAATCGGTTAGATGACATGAAAAAAGAAGGTTTAACCCTCTTTTTTCATCATCTATTAAAATGCTTCAGGGTCCATGGTGTCGAATATTAGCGGATTTCTCCCGGCGGTTCAGCTTAAAATATACTCCATACCCTCGCCCACCATAATCAACTCGTCTTTTTGGTTAACACATTTGGTTTCCAGTTTCACCATATGCTTGGTTTCGATTTTTTCAATAATAGTGGCGGTTGCGGTAATGGTATCACCGATATATACGGGTTTGAGGAATTTTATGCTCTGGTTGGCATAGACATTGCCGAAAGTAGCCATGGTAATCGTATTGGAGATCAATCCCAGCACCATTACCCCCGGCACGATAACGTCGCCAAAACGGGTGGTTTTGCTGTATTCTTTATCGATATGAATGGGATTAAAATCTCCGGTAAGTCCCACCCATAAGATCACGTCGGTTTCAGTAATCGTTTTGGTAAAAGTTGCGGCATCGCCGATATTCATATCATCCCAATGTTTGATTTTATCGCTGTAATCCATGTTTATATCCCTCCAAAATTTAGCGCACAATGCTGTTGCTGATTACAACTCTCTGAATTTCGCTGGTTCCTTCATATAATTCAGTAATTTTAGCGTCCCGCATGATTCTTTCCACCGGGAACTCGCGGGTATATCCATATCCGCCGTGAATCTGAACCGCTTGGTTGGCAACCCGGTTGGCGGTTTCCGAAGCCTTTAATTTAGCAATGGCGGCATCAATCCCAAAGTCGAGGTGCTGGCTCTTTTTCCAGGCGGCATCGTAGGTCAGCAGTCGGGAAGCTTTGATCTCCACCAGCATATCGGCCAGCTTGAACTGAATGGCCTGTAAAGTGGCAATCGGTTTTCCAAATTGAACTCTCTGCACGGCATAGTCCCGGGCAATTTCAAAGGCTCCTTGGGCAATCCCTACTGATTGAGCCGCAATTCCAATTCTACCGCCATCCAGAGTAGCCATAGCGATTTTAAAGCCTTCTCCTTCTTTACCCAGGAGGTTTTCTTTAGGGATTCTGCAGTCTTCAAACACCAAATCGCAGTTCTGGGTTCCCCGCAAACCCATTTTCTTTTCAAACTTACCAAAACTGAATCCCGGCGTACCTTTTTCCACGATAAAAGCGCTGAACGCCTTGCTTCTCAACTCTTTGGGCCCGGTACGGGCAAACACCACATAAGTATCGGCAGCCGCAGCATTGGTGATAAATATTTTCCTGCCGTTAAGCACATAACTGTCGCCATCCAAATCGGCTTTGCAGGTCATGGCCACCGCGTCGGAACCGGCGCCGGCTTCGGTAAGACCAAAGGCACCCAGTTTGGTTCCTTCGGCTAAGGGAACCAGGTATTTCATTTTCTGTTCTTCCGTACCATAGGCATAGATCGGCCAGGCGCCGAGGCTCAGATGCGAAGAAAGCGTATCGGCGGCAGACGCGTCCACACGTCCCAATTCTTCCACCGCAATGGCATAGGCAACAAAATCCATTCCCGCTCCGCCATATTTTTCCTCAAAGGGTATCCCCGTCAAACCCAGCTCGCCCATTTTGTCGTATATAGCCCGATCAAAATATTCCCTTTCGTCACGGTCGACGACCCCGGGGGCCAATACGCCTTCGGCAAAATCCCGGACTGACTGTCTGATCATTTCATATTCTTCGGTAAGTTTGAAATCCATTGCTGTTCCTCCTTATTTTTCGCCGTAATTTTATATTTCCTCGTTTGACTCAGAATTATTTCAATTCTGTCTTTGATTAATATAATGCAAAATGCTTGCCAAATTTAGCAGACGCTGCGGATTGTCTGGTTGGACCTTATTATCTGCCCGTAAATTCAATGAAAAGCTTTTCCCAACTGCTGATAAAGCTGTTTATTTTTCAATTTCGGTTCATCAACGGAGAGTTTTTGTCTATTTCATGCGAATATTCGATTCATTTACGGTTCGACGTGAATTATACCCGGTTCGTTAAAGTTAACCTTCCAGGGGTATTCCATACTGAGCCGCTTTTCTCACCACGGTGGTCTGACTGACATTCAGAGCCCGGGCGACTTTACGGCTGCTTTTGTAAGTTTGAATATAACGCTGCAGCAACTCCTTCTCATAGGCGTTCACTTTTTCCCTTAAATCTATGCCGGTTGCGTCCCCGCTTTCCATATTGACTTCCATTTCCTCGTCGTTGATATTGCCGCCCAGTTTGATTGATCTGATGACCTCCTCCGGACTGGTGACAATAGCTCGCTCGATGGCGTTTCTCAGTTCGCGTACATTGCCGGGCCAGTCATAATCAATCAAACGGGCCACCATTCTTTCATCGATGCGCTTGTTCATGCCGTATTGTTCATTAAACAGACGCACAAAATGATATGTCAATGCGGGAATTTCCTCTCTCCTCTCCCGCAAAGGCGGCACATGAATAGGCACCACATTCAAGCGATAATAAAGATCTTCCCGAAATTGTCCGCGACGGGTTAATTCCCACAAATCACGGTTCGTGGCGGTGATCAGCCGGACGTCTATTTTAATGGGAGTAGTGGCGCCAATTCTTAAGATTTCTTTTTCCTGTATGGCCCGCAATAGTTTGGCTTGCAGCGCCATAGGCATCTCCCCGATTTCATCAAGGAACAGCGTGCCGCCATGGGCCAGTTCAAATATCCCCATTTTGCCGCCTTTTTTCGCACCGCTGAAAGCCCCTGATTCATAACCGAATAATTCGGACTCCAGTAATGTTTCCGGGATAGCCGCGCAGTTAATATTGATCAGTTGCTTGTCCTTGCGATTGCTGCTTTGATGCAGTTCCCGGGCCACCAATTCCTTGCCTACGCCTGACTCCCCGTAAATTAAAACGGTGGAATCCACTTTCCCCAAACGCATAACCAATTCAAGTAATTCTTGGGTCTTGGGGGAATTAACAATCATTTCCCCCCTAGAAACCGCTTTCTTTAATTCCTCTTCATAGTGCTTGCTCAAATTCTGTGCCAATTCCACTTCCTGTTTCAGACGCATCAGTTCGGTAACGTCGCGGCCATTGGTAATGACCCAGGCCAGTTCGCCTTGATCGTTGAAAACCGGATTGCCGGTAACCAGCAGAGTTTTACCGCTTTTTATATTTTGGGCAAAAGTAATCGAGGTATGGTTTTCTATCACATAAATCGTAGCCGAGCGGTCGTACAGTCCCTGTTCGACCAGATCATACATGTTTTTGCCGACGATTTCCTCCGCTTTAATCCCGGTAATTCTGGTATAAGCATCGTTGATGCTGACGACGTTGGCTTTGGCATCGGTTACAAAGATGCTGTCGAAGGAAGCTTCAATGATTGCATCCAACTCAGCTTTTACTTTTTTAATATATTCCAGTTCATTGGACACATTCTCCAGCGTGGATATGTCATGGATGACAGCGATAGCGCCGATCATATTACCCGCTAATATAACGGGATTGTTCACCGATAAGTAAGTTTTATCGTTATGGACAAACTTCTCGCTGGCTTTTCCCTGCTGATTCTCGATGATCCAGTGGAGATTGCCTTGCGGGAACACGGCCGTATAATCGCGGTCTAAGACGGACTCCCGTTTGACCCCCAGAATATCTTCCGCCATCTGATTAAAAACCAGAATCCGTTGTTCCTTATTGATAACCATAACGCCCTCGCAGACGGCATCAAACATCGCCAACGTTTGCCGGGAGATACCGCCGGATTCTAGATTGCTGTATTCCGCCACTAATTCCCTGGTAAGCAAGCCCAACATTTTGCGGTCTTTAATGACTGGCATAGCGGTATTGCGTAAAGGGTACAAATCCTTCAGTTCGGCATCCGGAGAAACCGTCATAACGTTGGTCAGCATCCGTTTTTGCACCGGGATATGGGGATCCTGGTGCTGACTGATGGCTCTGTACAACTGTCTGTGGCCTATATAACCCACAAACTTTCCGCTGTCATCCACCACCGGTATGCCGTCCAGATGGTTTTCCAATAGAATCTCTGCTGCTTCAGCCAAGGTCTGGGTTTGACCGCATACCAAAGGCATCGGTATCATTATGTCCTGCGCCTGCATCCTGATTCCTCCCGCTATATTCTTGCCATAAAATGCCATGTTCCGCGGTATCTTAGCTGTATTTACAGCCATTGTTTTCATTAATATAAACCGCCTGATACCATCTTATTAAAAATTATCAGATAGAGGCAACCGACAATTAGCAACTGGCAGTCTGTATCACCTAAAGGTTCAGTATCCGCCGAGAAAAATTTTTGCAGGACAAGGCGGAGGAAAGTTCTAAGTGACGCAGACTGCTGGTACTCTGTCAACCCTAAGTCCGTATATTATTTGTCGAGGAAAATTTCTGCAGGGCAAGGCGGAGGATTGAGCAATACTGGACGTATTGCGATTGACGACAACGTAGCCATGCAGATATTTAACCGACCAGGAAATATGGAATTAGGGTTGACAGAGTACTAACTTAAAACAGCGCTATACCTCCAGGCTGAGACCTAAAGGGATAGCGCTGCTGAGGAGGGGGATAGAATATTCGGCCCTTAGCTTTACAGCCCGAGATACGCTTTTTTGATATGAGGATTTACCATTAGCTCCTGGGATGGCCCCTCCATGGAAATAAAACCGTTCTCCAGTACATAACCCCGTTGACTGAGCCCCAGCGCTTTTTTAACATTCTGTTCCACCAACAGGACAGTAATCCCTTGATCCCCGATTTGGGAAATAACATCAAACACAGTGGAAACCAGCAGCGGCGACAGGCCCATGGATGGCTCGTCCAACATCAGGATCCGCGGCATTGCCATCAAAGCTCTGCCAATTGCTAACATTTGCTGTTCTCCGCCGCTCATGGTTCGTCCCACCTGATCCTTACGCTCTGCCAAACGCGGGAGCAGGCTAAACACAAATTCCAGGTTTTCATTTTTTTTCGCCTTGGCGCGGGGTAAAGCCGCACCGATCAAAAGATTTTCATAAACGGTCATCAGGGGAAAGATTCTTCTGCCTTCCGGCACCTGGACGATTCCCAATTCGGTTATTTTATGGGCAGGCAAACCGTCAACCCGCTGACCCTCCAGCCAGATTTCGCCTTTTTGGGGATGAAGTATTCCGGAAATCGTGTTGAGCAGCGTGGTTTTACCTGATCCGTTGGCGCCGACAATACTGACCACTTCTCTCTCAGCTACGCTGAGAGAAATGTCCTTAAGCACATTAACATCGCCATAACCTGAGTACAATCCTTTAATCTCAAGCATGTTCATAATCATCACCCAAATACGCTTTAATAACTTCACGATTACTGGTCACCTCGGCAGGCGTGCCTTCAGCGATTTTCTTGCCGTAATCCAGCACGATGATACGGCCGCATATCGCCATGGTGGCCTGTAAAACATGCTCAATCATTAAAACCGTAATCCCTTCCTGATTAATGGATTTTATCAGTACGATAGCATCTTCGATCTCGGTAGGGTTCAACCCGGCCAGCACTTCGTCCAAAAGCAAAAGCTTTGGTCTGGTAGCCAAGGCTTTTGCCACTTCAAGCCTCTTTCTTTCCGGAATCGTAAGATTTTGCGCCAGATTATCCCGTTTGTTCTGCAATCCGACTTTTTCCATGATTTCAGTCGCTACCCGTTTGGCCTCTCTTTGTTTGGAAGTGTTAACGAAAGCGCCCACCATAATATTCTGTAAAACCGTCATTTTGCCGAAAGGCTTGACCACCTGAAAAGTACGTCCGATCCCCTTGCGGCACACTTCATAAGGCTCCAATCCGGTGATATCCTCACCGTCAAATATGACCTTTCCCTCGGTTGGCTTGTAAACTCCGACAATCAGGTTAAAGGCGGTGGTTTTACCGGCGCCGTTAGGACCGATCAAACCGACTGCTTCCCCGGCATACAGCCCGGCATTCAATTTATTGACAGCTGTAAGACCTCCAAATTTAATCGTTAAATCGTTAAGCTCCAGCAGCGTCTCGCTCACCGCTTACACCTCCCTTATCCTGATTTTCCAGGGACTTGGGTTTCTTTTTTATCCGGTCAACCAGATCCATGATTCCTTTGGGCTGGAAAATAATCATAAGCATAACGATCAAGCCGTAAATGAACAAGTGTAAACCCATTAACTGACCGCCCAGATAGAAACGAATGATTTCACTGACAAGTGAAAGTAAAATGCCGCCAATAATCGGGCCCAGCACCGTGCCTGCACCTCCGACGATCGTTAAAAATACCATTTGATTTGACATAGTAGCGCCGGCGATAGCGTTTGGTTCCAGATAGCGAATCAGCACTGCGTAAAAGACCCCGCCCAGAGCGGTAAAAAAGGCACTGATCGCGCCGGCTATAAGCTTATTGCGACGAACGTTTATGCCCATGGCGGCAGCCGCTTCTTCGTCTTCCCGCAGAGCCACCAAGTAATAACCCAGTTTTGATTCCTTGACCCACTTGGAAATAAAAATGATCATAAACAACATAAACAACACGATGTAATAATAGGGTATTTTAGAGTTAAACTGGATAGCGGCAGGCGAATTGCCAACCATTTTTACAATCAGGCCTTCGGCGCCGCCGATAACAAATTTACCTATCTCTCCGGTATTGTTGATTAAAACTACAATAGCTTCGGCAATGGCCACCGTTGCCAGCGCATAATAAGCTCCCCTCAATTTAAAAGTCGGGAAACCGATAATAAAGCTTATCAGCACCGCGATTCCGCCCCCTGCGAACATCCCCAGCCAAGGCGACAATCCGTAAGTGTTAAATAAAATCATGGTTATATATGCGCCGGCGGCAGTGTAAATCCCATGACCCAAAGACAACTGTCCGGCATAGCCGCCGATAATATTCCAGCAGGAGGCCAGGTAAGCCCATAAAATACACATGATAATAACATGCATGTAATAAGGCTTGGTTACCACCATGGGCAGCAGGCACAACAGAACCACCAGACCGGCTATTATGATATGGTTTTTATTAATATTAAATCCTGTCACTTTCTCACCTACCATTCATAGGGCGAGCCAAATATACCCGTCGGCTTGATAAACAGAACCAGCAGGAACACTGCATAAACCAGCATCGCGGTCAAAGTAGCCGTCATATACTGTGCAGCGATGGATTCAATCAAACCAATAAGAACGCCGCCTAAAATGGCGCCGGGCACACTACCCAATCCACCCAGAACAACAACAATAAATGCCTTGGTCATGAAAACCGCTCCTACCGAAGGATGAACATAATAGAAGGGGATCAGCGCCACTGCAGCTACCGCCAGCAGCGCGGTTCCAATTCCAAAAGCGATGGCATAGGTTTTGGTAATATCGATTCCCATCAGGGAAGCCGCATTCCGGTCCTGACCGGTTGCCCTCAGATTACGACCGATCTGGGTATACTGCAAAAACAGATAGAATGCTGCCGCCACCACCAGCGCAATCAATAAACCGTAAAAACGGGACGCGCTGACCGTAACCGACCCCAAAGCCAAAGTAGAACTTGAAAAACTAGTCTTGGCCATAACATAATCCGCGCCGAAAACCATCAGGCACAAATTCTCCAGCACGATGGCAAACGCTGCTGTAAGCAACAACACGCTTACCGGTTCACGCACGTCCTTTTGTGCATCCAGCACCGGTTTAATCAAAAAACGTTCGCTGACATAACCCACCACAAACATGATCGGGGCAACGATAATTGCCAGCACATACGGACTCAATCCGGTAATCAGCCACAACCAGTAGGATATCATCATTGATAACATAAGCAGTGCGCCCTGAGCAAAATTTATAATCCTCATAATGCCGAATATCAATGTCAGACCCAATGCAATCAGACCATAAATAGCGCCCATACTAAGACCATTGGCAACAACTGACAGAAAGCCCACTGTTTGAACACCCCTTTCTTTGGGGAGAATGGGGGTTATCCGTTAGATTGCGGACAACCCCACACCTCAATTTTGGTATTATTTTGCGCCAGGATAAGGCCATACGATCTGCGACCCGACCCTAGCTTCTGCTTCCGGATAGACGGTTACGCGTTCCATGGTGCCGTTGACTTTCTGATATTGGCAGATAACCAGCGGAGCATTAACCATTTGTCCGGTTTCGTCAAACTTGGTTTCAGAGGCATACATCTGTGCAGGGCCTGATTTCAGATCAGTTGCCGCAAAAGCAGCCCGCAGTTTTTCTGAATCCGTAGAACCAGCTCTTTCAAGAACATCCGCAATTACGTACATGCCTACATAAGCCTTAACCGCTTCAGCGTTCATGGCATAACCATATTTTTCTTTAAATTTTTTATTGATGTCTTGGGAATTGGGACGATTAACGTCAGGCTCCCAGGTGGAGATGTCAAAGAAGTTCTCACAAGCTTCGCCGGCCAGATTATAATAAGTAGGATCGGCAAATCCGCCACTGGTGCCTATAAAGGCCTTGGGGGTTACCTTCTGTTCAGCGAAAGTCTTGGTTAACAGAGCGGCGTCTGACACATATGAAACCATCATAATAATATCAGGGTTCAGCTGTTTGGCCTTTAAAACAACCGGAGTAAGATCTGAGGAATTGGCCGGATAGGGCTCTTTCATGACGATTTCCAGACCGGCTTCGGGCAGATATTTTTCCCAGCCTTTGGCAGCGCCTTGACCCCAAGCGGTATTCTCATAAATGAGACCGACGGTTTTAATCGGAGTGTTGTATTTCTTGGCCATGTCGTTGATAAACTCGGCCTGTACCCGGTTTCTCCAACTAGTCTTCTCAGCGAGACGGAATATATACTTAAAGTCGCGCTCGGTAATTTTATCTTCAGAAGGGACATCTACGAAATATGGAATCTGATAGCGCTCCGCCACTTCAGTCGACGGCATGGCCACGCCGCTCTGATAACAACCGGTCAGCAAGACTACCTCTTCCTGGGTGATCAAACGCTCGGCTTCCGATACACCTGTGGCCGGATCGCCTTTACTGTCCGCATACACCATTTTCAGTTGGGCGCCATCCATTGATTTGATGCCGCCGGCAGCATTAATTTCATCAATAGCCATATCGCGGGCTTGCTGACCAATTTTGCCCAGCGGAGCGGCTGAACCTGATAGCGGAAGGATTGTGCCCATCTTGATTGTCTTTGCAGCGTCCTTATCTTTGTCACCGCCGCCGCCGCAGCCGGCTACCAGACTCAGCATCAAAACCAACGCCAAAAATAACCCGATATAACGCTTGTTTTTAATTCCCATCCATCCAAACCTCCTAATTTTTACTCTACACCTTACGAAAACACTTGCGGGGGGTATGTGCCCCGTTCCCTGCCTCCTTTGGCTTGACCGTGTCCGTATTTCTCACTCATCACCTTCTTCTTGCTGAATTTAATTTCATTTTTGATTCCCCTGCAAAAACTTAATAATTCCGTTAGTTGAATGTATAAACATCCGTCGCCAGACTCAGCGTCAAGTGCTCCTTCATGTTTATACATTCAACCCAATCAACTCAGGCTTTTTGCAGAGGAATCACGTTTCATTTATTTGCAAAGCCGGATGCAAGAAACCAGATTAATTAGAAAAATACGTCCGATAGGCTTCTTTTCTGATTTCGGATCTGAAATCAGGATGGGCTATATTTATTAAGGCTTCCATTCTTTCCTTTACAGTCTTACCTTTCATGGAAGCAATTCCATATTCGGTTACAATATAATCGGTATCATGCCGCGATGTAGTTACTGCCGATCCCCGGGCCAAAAGCGCAACGATGCGGCTGGCTTTGCCTTTCTGGGCGGTAGATGGGAAAGCGATAATTGATTTTCCGCCTTCGGAACGCGCGGCGCCTCTGACAAAGTCAACTTGTCCGCCAACGCCGCTGAACTGCAGCGGTCCTAAAGTATCCGCCGCCACCTGTCCCAGCACGTCCACCTCTAACGCCGAATTGATCGCCGTCATCCGGTAATTTTTAGCAACTACCCAAGGATCGTTGACATAGTCTTCCGGATACAAATTGATCGCATGGTTATCATGCATCCAGTCATAAAGCGGAGGCGTTCCCATCACAAAATTGGATATGACCTTGTTGGGATGCAAGGTTTTCTTTTTGCCGGTAATCACACCCGCTTCCACCAAATCTCTGACCCCATCCGAGAACAACTCCGTATGGACACCCAGGTCATGCTTTTCATAAAGAAAACTCAAAATAGCATCCGGAATAGAGCCGATACCCAATTGCAGGGTGGCGCCGTCCTCAATCAAGGAAGCGACATTCATGCCGATTTGCCGCTCAGCCGGTCCAATTACGGGACGGTCCAACACGATCAAGGGTTCTTCCGCCGGTGCAAAATAGTCAATTTCGCTTACATGCAGCAAAGTATCCCCATAGGTACGCGGCATATTGGGATTAACCTGGGCAATAACCGTTTTGGCGGCTCGCGCTGCCTGAATCGTATAATCAATCGATATTCCCAATGAGCAATAGCCATGATTATCCGGGGGAGTAATAGAAATCATAGCCACATCTACCGGTATCTTGCCGGTAAGAAACAAACCTGGAATTTCACTGATAAAGCAAGGGGTAAAATCCGCCCGCCCATCCGCGATGGCTTTTCTGGTCGGAGCGCTGCCGAACAAGGAATTTAATTTAAAATGACCTTGCATTTCGGGATTAACATAAGATGTTTCCCCCATGGCGACTCTTTGAATTATTTCAACATTCTCCAGTTCCTGCGCTCTGGCAACCAATGCTCTGGTCAATGCCTGAGGTTCTCCGCAGGCATGTCCCAAGACTACGCGGTCTCCGGATTTAACATTTTTCACTGCCTCTGCAGGAGTTCTGATGCGATCGCTGTAATAAGATTTCCACTCCAACACTTTTCCTGCTCCTTTCTAAGGTTCCTGTCCTAATCATTTAAATAAAGCAAACTATATGCCAAGATATGAAACTAAATCAGTTCGATTTGCAAAATTTCAACACAAAGCCGATAATATTG
>DATMYB010000580.1:0-15338 GCA_035561215.1 Syntrophomonas sp.
CTGCAAAAGATTATAATTCGTTGTTGGATGTATAAACATGCTTAAATCAGGATTTTGCAGGAAAATCAATATTGTAAACGAGTACGCGAGGAAACCAAAATGGAATTTATCACCGTGAGCGCGTTAAATGAATATATCGGCGCCTTGCTGGAAAATGATCCGGTTTTGCAAGGCATATGGATAAAAGGCGAAATTTCCGGATTTCGTCTCTACCAGCAATCAGGACATATGTATTTTACCCTTAAAGATGGAGAAGCCGCGGTAAGCTGCGTTATGTTCCGCGGCCGCAATCAGCAGTTGAAATTCATGCCGGAAGACGGCATGGAGGTGCTGGCGTCAGGGTCTGTTTCCATATTCTCAAAACAGGGCAAGTATCAACTGTATGTAAACAGCATGCAGCCTTTCGGCGCCGGCGCCCTATATCAACAATTGGAGAAACTGAAGCAAGAACTGGACCGGCAGGGGTATTTTGCCTTGGAGAGAAAAAAGCCGCTGCCCCCGGCGCCTGCCTGCGTAGGCGTGGTAACTTCCCAGGATGGCGCCGCCTTGCGCGACATATTAAAGGTCATCCGCCAGCGTAGTCCCGCCACTGCAGTAGTAGTCGCCCATAGCTCGGTGCAGGGGCTGGAAGCTCCGCGGGAATTGTCTGCCGCTATTAGAATGATGAACGAGTGGGGTAAGGCAGATGTAATTATTGTTGGTCGAGGCGGGGGATCTTTCGAAGATCTGATGGCTTTCAACAGCCGTGAAGTGGTACAGGCGGTGTATGAATCTAAAATCCCGGTTATATCGGCAGTCGGACATGAAGTTGATATAACCCTGGCGGATTTGGCTGCTGATGTGCGCGCGGCGACCCCTACCCAGGCGGCTCAACTGGCCGTGCCTGACCGAACGGTGCTGCAGCGTCAATGGGAGGCTGCTACCCGGCAATTGGTGCGGGCCATGCAAAAACAGATCAGCCGCAGAGCCGAAGCCCTCGATAATTTGATGATGCGGCGAATATGGCGCTATTCCGGGGAACTGCTGGATAAAAGACAAGTGGAACTGCAGCTTATACAGCAGCGTCTGGACGCAGCCATGCGTAAAGGCCTGGAAAACAGACAACATGCCCTGGCGATGGCCGCCGCCGGTCTTGACAATCTCAGCCCCCTTAAGGTGATAGGCCGCGGCTACGCCATTTTAAGCCATCAGAAGCATATTATCAGGAGTGTGGACGATGTCAGCACCGGTATGGAATTGAGCGGGCGCATCAGTGACGGCCGGCTCCGGTTGGAGGTTAAGGAGAAGGAGAAGTTATCGTATGAAAAAGCAAAGTTTTGACAATGCTTTAAAACGTCTGGAGGAAATCGTAGAACAGTTGGAATCGGGGGAACTGGAACTGGAAGAATCTCTGGCCCGATTTGAGGAAGGGGTTAAAATTTCGATTTTCTGCCAGCAGGAATTACAAAAAACCGAGGGCAAAGTAAGCCTGCTGGTCAAGAAATTGAACGGCGATACGGAACTGCTGGATTTTGAGGCTTGATTCCACTGCACAAACTTATCATTCGTTGGTGGAATGGATAAACATAAAGGAGCACTTGACGCTGAGTCTGGCGACGGATGTTTATACATTCCACATGATTAAATCAGGCTTTTTGCAGGGGAATCAAGCTTAAGTATTGCAGATGGAAGGGATTGGCTATGGAATTCAATATGAACTCTTTTTTAGCAGAGCTGCAGCAGAAGAAACAATATGTTGACCGGTGCCTGGACAGATTGCTGCCGTCGGAGGATGTGTTTCCGTCCTTGATCCATAAAGCGGTGCGTTACGCGGTGTTCAACGGCGGCAAGCGGCTGCGGCCGATTATGGTGCTGGAAGGCGGCAAGATTGCCGGATTTGAAGGAGAAGCGTTGGATCATCTGGCCTGCGTCCTGGAGATGATTCATTCCTATTCACTGGTGCACGATGATTTGCCGGCCATGGACGATGACGACCTGCGTCGCGGTCAACCCACCTGCCATATCGTGTTTGGGGAAGCTAATGCCATTTTGGCCGGAGACGCGCTGCTTACCGAGGCTTTTCATCTACTGGCCCGTACTGCCGGCTTGCCCGGCGTGGAAGACGGCAAACTGCTGCAGGTAATTGAAGAAATTGCGGCGGCGGCGGGCAGCGAAGGCATGATCGGCGGTCAGGTTATGGATCTCAACCCGGAATATCAAAATGGTGCGGATCGTTTGGAGCAACTGCACCGTTTAAAAACCGGCGCCCTGTTCAGAGCTTCCCTGCGCTGCGGAGCCCTTTTGGGCGGAATGGAAGCCGCCGGACTCGAGGCTTTGACCGGTTACGCCCGCCATTTTGGGTTGGCATTTCAGATTACCGACGATATCCTGGATGTAGAAGGCGACCAAAAACTGCTGGGCAAACCCGTCGGCAGCGATGAGAAAAACCTTAAGGTCACCTATACCACCTGCTACGGGTTGGAACAGGCCAGAGAAATGGCGAAACAGCAGGTGGAAGCCTGTTTGCAGAGTCTGCTCCCCTTTGGCGGCGAGGCGGATTTTCTCCGTCATTTGGCTATGTATTCGTTGCAGCGCACCAGTTAAAATCGGGGCCGGGTAGGCGCATTTTTGCTTTTACGCCGTTTATGATATAATGTCTTACGGTGACAACCAGGCAAAAGGTTGCAGTATTCTAGTCAACCCTATCCTTTTTAAATACGGGCCTAAAAATCCGTAACGGGCACATCGATGAAGATTCTGGTACCGGCTTTTGATGCCCAATCAGGGGTCGGCGCTGGGAGTTAAGGACGTTGGGGCAATCCGCAATGGCATGCGGGCACGACCCCATCATCCGTGGAGGCTTGTTATCAGCCGAGGCTGATAACAAGAAAACCTGCATACTGGTAGTACTGGGTGCAGTGTAGCCTGCCTTGCGTGGTGATGGCGGATAAGCTTTTGTGGGTGACGGCGCTTTGGCCAAAGCACCGTGGCCTGCTTTGAAATTATCTACTGCAAAAGAGGCTAGAAAGGGATGTGGGTTGTTGAGGAAAACTCCTAGACTGTGTGCCTAACGGCACGTTTTGTTGAGGATTAAAGTGTGTACTTAGTGGTAATCCAGCCCCATGTACGGCGACGGCATGAAGCAGTCATAAAGGGAAACCGCCCGTCTGGCGACAGTCGGGAGAACTGCGGGGAAAGCCTGCTGGACCTATGTCACAGCGTTTACTCAATGAATAACCTTTTGCCCTTTCGCATTTTACGGAGGATGGCTGTATTTTGCGTAAACATTTAAACCGGGATAATCTTACCGCTGCGTTAATTGTTGCTTTTTTTACGTTTTTTATCGCGTTGCTGGCAAGCGTTGGCTCCCAGGCTCTGATCACTGCTATTAATGATGTTTGGGTAGCGGTGATTTTGTTGTTGGTAATTATTGCCCTGGGAATATTTTTCGATATCATCGGGACCGCTGCAGCCGCAGCGACGCTTCCACCCTTCAACGCCAAGGCGGCCAAGAAGGTGACCGGGGCTGCCCAGGCGGTGAGAATAACCAAAAATGCAGGCGCGGTTGCCAATTACTGCAACGACGTTATCGGCGACATTGCCGGAACTCTCAGCGGCGCCATTGGTGCCGCCATCGTCTACAATGTGGTAAAAAATTACTCTATCCCGGATACGGTGCTTACCGGCGCCGTTATGACCAGCCTGATTGCCGCGCTTACGGTGGGTGGCAAAGCTCTCGGTAAAAATGTAGCCATTGCGCATGCCAATGCCATCATCTTTCAAGTAGCAAGGGTTATGGCCTGGTGGGAAAATTTAACCGGTACCACATTTTTTAAAGGTAGAAGGTGAGCCATTGCCTAAATTGAGAAATATACATTCCCCGGAGGAGTTAAAGCAGCTCTCGCTGGCGGAATTGAACGAACTGGCAGCCGAGATCCGTCAGCAACTGATTCAAAGCGTTTCCCGCAGCGGCGGCCACCTGGCTGCCAACCTGGGAGTCGTGGAGCTTACCATTGCCCTTCATTACGTCTATGATACTCCCCGGGATAAAATTATCTGGGACGTAGGACACCAGAGCTATGTACATAAGATTTTGACCGGACGTCTGGACAAAATGCCGACTTTGCGTCAATATGGCGGAATAAGCGGCTTCCCTAAAACGGAGGAATCCGAATATGACGCTTTCAACACCGGCCACAGCAGTACTTCTATTTCAGCCGCCCTGGGTATGGTAATGGCACGGGATCTTCAGCACCAACAATATTCGGTTATCGCTGTAACCGGCGACGGAGCCTTGACCGGCGGCATGACCTATGAAGCTTTAAATAATGCCGGCAATGCCGGTCATGATATAACCGTTATTTTAAATGACAATGAAATGTCCATTTCGAAAAACGTAGGGGCCATGTCGTCTTATCTGAACCGGTTGCGTACCGATCCATCCTATGCCCGTACCAAGGATGAAATTGAAAACGTTTTGAGCCGTATCCCCGGGATCGGTCATAACATTGCCAGAGCGGCAGGCAGATTCAAGGACACCGTTAAATATCTGATGGTGCCGGGGATCTGGTTTGAGGAGCTGGGCTTTACTTATATCGGCCCCGTAAACGGGCACAATCTGGAAGAACTTACTGCCGTTTTGGGCAATGTGCGCAAAATGAAAGGCCCGGTGCTGGTTCATGTTATAACCCAAAAAGGCAGGGGATACCAGCCGGCTTTAAATGATCCCGATCTTTTCCATGGGATCGGACCTTTCGATATAAGTACGGGGAAAACGGTGCGCAAACCCTTGCCCAGTTACACGGAAATATTCGGCCAGTTTATAACCGACAAAGGGATGCGGGACGAACGGGTGGTAGCCATAACCGCAGCCATGGCCAGCGGTACCGGCTTAAAGGGCTTTGCCCGAAAATTCCCCGATCGATTCTTTGATGTGGGCATTTGCGAGCAGCATGCGGTTACCATGGCGGCTGGCATGGCCAAAGCAGGGCTGAGACCGGTGGTCTGCATTTATTCCACTTTTTTGCAGCGGGCTTACGATCAGATCGTCCATGACGTAGCCATGCAAAATCTGCCGGTGGTTTTCGCCATCGACCGGGCCGGATTGGTGGGAGAGGACGGACCGACCCATCATGGGGTGTTTGATCTGGCTTATCTGCGCAGTATTCCTAATCTTACGATCATGGCTCCGGCTAATGAAAACGAATTCCTGGATATGTTGGAGACAGTTTTTACTATAAACGGACCGGTTGCTATCAGATATCCCCGCGGCATCGGAACGGGAGAAGAGATCCATACCCAGCGCCGCCCAATAGAAATCGGGCGGGCCGGTATACTGCGAGAAGGAAAAGATCTGGGGATTGTGGCTATTGGCAGAACCGTGCAGATGGCGGAAGAGCTAAGTTCCATTTTGTCAGATCACGGCATAGAAGCGACCCTATTGAACGCCCGTTTTGTCAAACCGCTGGACGAAGAGGCTATCGCCGACCTGGCCCATAGAACGGGGCGGCTGGTTACGATTGAAGACAACTGTCTGCTGGGAGGTTTCGGTTCGGCAGTAACGGAGGTGCTGGCGGATCGCCATATCAATGCGGAGATACTGAGATTGGGCATTCCGGATGAATTTGTTGAACAAGGCAAGGTGGAGCTGCTCTTAAAATATCTTGACTTGGATCCCGACTCAATGGCGGAAACGATTATTGGCCGCTGGCCTGATTTGATTCCCCAACCGACCTGGGAGTTGCGCAAAATTGGAAAGAATTAGACTGGATGCGCTGCTATTTGAAAAAGGATTGGCGGTCAGCCGTGAAAAAGCCCGGGCGATGATTATGGCCGGAGAAGTACAAATAGACGGCAAAATGGTTGACAAGCCCGGACTGAAGGTATTGCCCGCCACCGAGGTGACCGTAAAAACCTTGCGGCAGCCTTATGTGAGCCGGGGCGGGCTGAAATTGGAAGGAGCCATCCGTGATTTTAACTTGAACTTCACCGGTAAGACGGTGCTGGATGTGGGCGCCTCCACCGGAGGTTATACCCACTGTGCTTTGCAGCATGGAGCCGCTAAAGTATTTGCCCTGGATGTGGGCTATGGTCAGTTGGACTGGACGTTGCGCAACGATCCCCGGGTGGTCGTGTGGGAAAAGACCAATATCCGTTATTTCAAGCCTGAAGCCTTGGGAGAAAAAGTCGATATAATTACCATGGATGTTTCCTTCATATCGACCACTTTGATCTTTCCGGTTTTGAAGGGATTCCTGAAGGAAGACGGAGAAATCGTATCGTTGATCAAGCCCCAGTTTGAAGCCGGCCGGGACCAGGTAGGCAAGCACGGGGTGGTGAAAGATACCAGGATTCATGTGCAGGTGCTGGAACAGTGTATTGAGGCCGCCCAGTCTGCCGGCTTTAGTTGTGAGGCTATAACCTATTCCCCGATCATGGGGCCGAAGGGAAATATTGAGTATTTTATTCATCTGCGCGTGGGCGGGGAGGTCATGTCCGGCATAAGGGCCAGGGCAGACCATATCGTAAAGCGTGCGCAAAGCTTGCGGGGGGAAAAAGCCGTTGAAAGTACTGATTGTTAATAACGCACGTATCCCTCAAAGTTCCGTGATGGCGGAGAAAATATCCCAGCGGCTGCGGAAGGCCGATGTGGCGGTAGTAACCGCGGAGGCATACGCTTACGCAGAGGTAAAACAATACGAAGATGCGGATGTGATTATTGTCCTGGGAGGAGACGGCACTTTGATCAAGGTGGCGCATTTATTCGGCGCCTGCAATATCCCGATCATGGGTGTGAATATGGGTACGGTAGGTTTCCTCAGCAGTATAGAAGTCGGAGAAACGGAAAAAGCCTTGGAAAGACTGGTCAGAGGCGAATATTCGCTGGACGAAAGAATGCTGCTGGAAATCGACGTAATGGAAGAAGGCCGGCTGCAAAACCAGTATTATAGTTTGAATGAAATTACTTTTAAATCTTCCCGGGACCGGATTTTAGAACTTGAAATCGCCATCGACGGTCAATCCCATGCGGTTTTTCGCGGTGATGGCATCATCGTCGCTACTCCTACCGGTTCCACGGCTTATTCTCTTTCCGCCGGAGGACCGATTATCGATCCGTTGCTGGAAGTGCTGCTGCTGACGCCGCTGGCGTCCTATCACCTGTATCGCCGGCCGCTGGTGATCGAAGGCGGCAGGGAAATAGAGGTACGGCCGCGGTCCTACGACCCGGCGGAAATTTCCATGGATGGGCAGGTAAAAAGCCAAATAAAAGAGAATCAATATGTTGTGGTCAGAAGAGCACCCCACAAAGTCAAGTTGCTGCGTTTCAGCGGCGATTCTTTTTTCCGTACCGTCAATACCAAATTGTGGCGTAATGAGAGTTATTGAACGTATTTATCCGGCCAAGCCTGAAGAAAAGTCTGGAAATAAGGGGGAAATCAGCAGTGAAAGCCAGAAGACATTTTGCCATCAGAGATATTATCGCCAACGCGTATATCAGCACCCAGGAGGAACTGTGCGACGCCCTTCGCCAACGCGGCTTTGATGTGACCCAGGCCACGGTTTCCCGGGATATTAAGGAATTGCGCCTGACCAAAATCCCGGATCACAACGGATATCATTACGCCTTGCCCGATACTGCCAGCCTGAAAAATTCAATGGAACGGATGAAAAAGGTTTTGCGAGATTCAGTGATAAACTTTGATTACAGCGGCAACATCATCGTCATCAAAACGCTGACCGGTACCGCGCAAACGGTGGGACTGATGATCGATACCATTGAAAATCCCAATATTATGGGCAACGTTGCCGGGGATGACACCATTTTCGTACTGGTCAAACCCATCGAACAAACCCCCGCGGTGTTGGATGAATTTCGCCGTTATATCGAGGAATGAGAAAAGGGTTTTCGGCATGTTACTGGAGATGTACATAAAAAATTTTGTCCTTATTGAGGAACAAAGGCTGGATTTCAGTCCAAGCCTGAATGTGCTTACCGGGGAGACCGGAGCGGGCAAATCAATCATCATGGACGCGCTGGGATTGGTGTTGGGAGAGCGCAGCAGAAATGACTATGTCCGTGATCAATCTCAAAAAGCCGTCGTTGAGGCTGTATTTGAGCTGCAGTCTGATAACGCGGCTTATTTGTTATTGTTGGAGCAGGGACTGATTGAGGCCGAGGATCAGGAAGCGATATTCAGCCGCGAAATATATGCCAACGGCAAAAACACAGCCCGGGTCAACGGCAGAACTGTCCCGGTCAATTTGCTGAGGCATTTGGGCGGACTGTTGGTAGACATGCAGTCCCAAAATGACCGCTACGATTTCCTGACGCCGGACCGGTATCTGGATTATGTGGACAGTTATATGGAAAACGACCAATCACTGAGTGCGCAGGTGGCGTACAGCTATGCCAAAATCAAAGGGCTGCGGGAACAATTGGCCGGATTGGAGATTAATCGGCAACAGCGTGAGCAAAGGATAGATTTTCTGCAGTATCAGGTCAGGGAAATTGAAAACAGCCATCTGCGCGAAGGAGAAGAAGAGGAATTAAAAGCCCTGCGGGAAAGAATCAGCAATGCCGGCAAGTATATGGAAAGCTGCAGTCAAATATTGGAGTTGCTGAACGGGTCGGAACACGGCAGCGGTGCTTATGATCTTATTGCCGCGGCGGTTCATACCGCGGCCGGGTTAAGACAGGACGAGCTGTTCGTGCAGATGGCGGCGGATTTGGACAGCATCGGCTGCAGCCTGCAGGACATGTGCACGCAATTGTCGGCCTTCAGGGATACATTGGATTTCGAACCGGATCAGTTGGACAAGCTGGAGGACCGGCTTTATTTGATCGGCAAATTGGAGAAAAAGTACGGCGCTTCCATTCATGATATATTATCCTATCAGGAGCAGTGCCGGGTGGAACTGGATCTGCTGGAACACAGCGAGGAGCATCAGGATCATTTGCACGAGGAACTGAGACTGGAACAGGAAGAATACGCTCGTTTGGCCGGTGAATTAAGCGAGTGGCGCCGTCAGGCCGCCCGCAAGCTGGAAGCGCGGGTAGTGGAGGAACTGACCGAACTGAATATGCCGGATATAAGATTTGTGGTACGGATAGATCCTCTGCCGCAGCCGAGCGCCAGAGGACTGGACCTGGTGGAATTCATGTTTTCACCGAATCCCGGCGAAACACTGCGCCCGGTTGCCAGAATCGCGTCCGGCGGGGAAGTGTCGCGCCTGATCCTGGCTATGAAAACCGCTTTGGCTGAGATTTACAGGTTCCCGACTTTAATTTTCGATGAAATCGATTCCGGTTTAGGAGGGACAGCTTTAAATACCATGGCCCAAAAAATAGGACATCTGGCGGAAAAACATCAGTTGATTCTGGTCACCCATTCGCCCCAACTGGCCAGTTATGCCGACCGGCATTGGCATATCGATAAATATGTTGAAAACGGACGTACTTTTACCAGCGTTAAACAACTCGATCATGAGGACCGGGTTATCGAACTGGCCCGGATGCTGGATGGAGATAACTACACCGCCATGACTTTGGAACATGCCCGTGAATTGCTGAGTCAGCATACCCCTTAACCCTTTTTGCTTGACCCTGCTTTTCGCATTTCTGCGTTTCTCTACCCCCCAGGTTCACGCTTATCCCCATCTATATTGAATTCCAAACGATCCTCGCGGAAACTCCCATTTTGAGAGAACGGTTTCTCCGCACAATACCCGGCAAGTCCCGCATTCAAGGCAACCGGCGTAATCAAAACGGATCTCGTTCTTATTATCAATTTTATAGAGTCCTGCCGGACAAGCTATCTCTAATTTATGAAACTCTTGCCGATCAATTTGATCATTTGGTTTCAAAATTATATGGGCATTCTCCTCGTCAACATAAAACTTATTAACGGACAATTTGTCATCTACATTTACCGGCTCGCTCACAACGCATTCAGTCCTTTCCATCCATCCTTGGCTAATTTCAGCAGACCGACATTCTTCACATGCGTCATCATGTTCTTTTTCAACGATTCTGCCGGTTTGCCATCCATTACAAACATATCAACCATCATATCTACTGCCATACCGGGATAGTCCGTAAACATTCTCGGAGTTGACTCCAGGAAGTGGGGGAATTTTTTATAGTGTTTCATGTCCTGTAATACAAAGCTTTCCTCAAGGAATTTATAATAACACTGCAAAAAACCTTTGGAGAAATCTTTCGCCTTATTGGCTGCAATAACTGCCTGGGCTGCACATTCTGCTGATCCTACCGCCAGATCCATTCCCCGGACAGCATATCCCAAATTGAGGCAAAACCCCGCTCCATCACCCACTATGAGAACACCATCACCTGCTATTTCAGGCATCATATCATAACCGCCCTCAGGTATCAGGTGGCCGGAATACTCCGCCAATTTGCCGTCTTTAATTAACGATGCCACTACGGGATGGTTTTTAAAATCTTCCATCATCTGGGGAACAGACTTCCGGGAATTGGTCAAATCGCTCAAAGTGATAACCACTCCCAATGAGATACTATCTTTGTTGGTATATAGAAATCCTCCGCCGATTCTTCCATCCGACGGACTGCCGACAAACATGCAGGCAGTGCCTTCACCTGCTTTGCAATTAAACCGATCCTGAATGATACCGGACGGTAATTCAATGAGTTCTTTTAATCCAACTGCCGTCTGGCTTGGTGTGAATTCCTTTCTCATACCCAGCTTTGGCGCCAGGAGACTGTTGACGCCGTCCGCCAGGACTACCATATCGGCTTCCAGTTCATCTTCACCGGCTATAACTCCACAGACCTTGCCATTTCTAACGATCAAGTCATCCACACATATGTTCGTTATAATTTGTGCTCCGGCTTCTTCAGCTTTTTCCCCTAACCACTGATCAAATTCGCCGCGCAAAACAGAAAAGGAATCACGGCCCTTTTCACTTAAGTGATTCGAGTAAAAATCCAATCCGACACTGCTATCCTCAGTCATCATATATATTTTTTCTCTGGTAATTTTCCTTTCCACCGGAGCTTCTGAGGCAAAATTGGGCATGATTCTCTCCAGGCTATGGGAATAAATTCGACCGCCGGTCATGTTTTTAGCGCCCGGATAGTTTCCTCGCTCAATCAGCAGCACCTCAAACCCCGCTTGGGCCAGCAAATAAGCTGTTACTGTGCCGGCAATGCCGCCGCCAACGATAATTACGTCAGATTTATCTTCCACCTTAACCCATTCCTTTCATTAAAATAATTGAGGCGGAGAGATGAAATCCCTCCACCTTTGCAGCCAAGTGGATGAGCTTTTTAAAGTGCTTCCAGTAAAACAGGAACGACTTTATATAGATCACCGACAATGCCATAATCCGCCTGTTTAAAGATAGGCGCGTTCTTATTGCTGTCAATGGCAATTATGGTCTTGGAACGATTAACTCCCGCTATATGCTGTACTTGTCCGGATATGCCTATGGCCAGATATACTTCAGGCGCCAATATTAAACCGGATATTCCGATATACAAGTCCCGCGGCAGCCAGTGTTCGACTTCGGCAATAGGCCTGGTGCAGCCGATTTCCGCTTCGATTTTTTCAGCCAATTGCCGTATCAGTTCCAAATCACTTTCTGCTGCAATCCCTCGGCCAACTCCAATAATTCTTTGGGCTGCGTGCAAATTTACCGCCACTTTCTCTTTTTGTACCCGGTTGACCAATTTTAAACGGTATGCAGGTTCAATAAAATCTGTCGTTATAACTTCGTTGCCGCCGGATGATTCATGTTCGCCCAATACGCCGGCTGCGGCCATGATCAGCGCCATCCCCCGCGCTTTTTCCCTGCGTACGGCAGCGCCGCCATACACCAAACGTTTGGCTTCTCCCGCCCGGGTCAGTTCAATAACATCGGGAATCACGCTGGCGCCGAACATAGCGGCTATACGGCCGGCAATTAATATAAGGCGTCTGGTGGGCTCTACGAATACAAAATCCGGTTTTGCTTTTTCGATTACACTGGCTATGGTTTCGGTGTAGTCCTCCAGGAGCACACCTTCTTGTTCAGGGATAAACCAAATCTTATCCGCCTGACCGGCATCTTTTTGCTTATCCCCAATGGCAACCTTTTCTACTTCATCAGCCAATATTCTGGCATTGCCGCACAAATCCGCCAATGTTTTTTCCCGTTCAGCTAATATCAATGCTTTCATTCTTTGTCACCTGCTTATTCTTTTAATGCGTCCCTTATTTTATCCAGGAAGGACTTGATTGCTTCCTCAGAATCACCTTCGACAATGTCTTGCTTGCGTTCAACCCGGTCAGGGGCTTGGGTTGAAATTACATCAATAGCAGCAGTTAATTCCGGAATATCAGCTTCTGTGGCTTTTAATACCGTGCCGGGCTTCTTGCCGGCAGCCAGGATTTCCTTCATACCGGCAATTCTCGGCAGGTTAATAGCGGAGGTTACCGACACAACCGCCGGCAGGGGGATTTCCAGCGTTTCCGTTTCGTCTTCCAGGGCTCGCTCCACCATTAATCTGCCATCCTGAGGCACTAACTGGTTTACAAAGTTGATGACGGGTATCCCCATCATCTGTCCCAACTGAATCCCTACCTGCTGTGCATAAACATCCGCTGATCCTTCCCCGCATAAAATCAGATCATAATCACCTGCTTTGGCAATGGCCGCTTTTAATGCTTGCGCGGTCTGATGGGTATCCATATTTTCCAGCCGGTCATCTGCGATCATAACCAAGCTTTCCGGTCCACGGGACAAAATATTCTTTTTTAGTTTTGAGTCATCAATATTTCCAGCGCCTACACTAACTGCCGTCAGGGTTCCTCCATGGGCTTCCACCAACTGGGCGCCGGCTTCTATGGCGTTCAGATCATACATGCTTATGGTTGCTTTAGCTCTCTCCAGAGAAAGAGCTCCATCCGCTGTAATCTTGATATCTTGCTCTTCCGGTACGACTTTCACACACACTATAATTTTCATATTAATACCTGCTCCTTGTGCCAATGCTTACCTTTGCAGTCTTCAGACAGCATTGTTTGAGATTATTTTTTAACGATAACTTTTTTGGCATATAGATCCTGTATCTCCGTGGCGCTATACCCCAATTCCTCCAATATGTCCTCGTTGTCCATGCCATACGTAGGACTGCCTCTGAATATTTGACCGGGTTTATGCTTAAATTTGGGCACCGTGCCGATACCTTGCACCTCGGCGTTAGTTACAGGATCATACCATTTACTGATGGTGTCTCTGGCTTGATAATGAGAGTTATTTTTCATCATCTCGTAGGTCATAACCGGGCTGCAGCCAACTTTGATGCTGCCCAGCAGGCGCAGAACTTCATCCAGCGTATGGGAAGCCGCAAAATCTCTAACCGCCTGCTCATATTTAGGCGCCCTGGCTTCTCCTCTAGCTACAAAACCTGCCGGATTAAAATCAGGGTCTTCGCCTAATCCAATCAAATCGATATAAGCTTTGGAAGGAATAACGACCGTGATAATGACCCACTGGCTGTCTTTGGTTCTATAAACGACATCAGTAGCTGCTTTGGCATCCGCATTACCATTGCGAACCGGTTGGACGCCATCGGTAAAGCCCTCCAGGCTGTGGCCTGCCTGTACGCGTGCAGCAGATTCGAACATAGCAACATCAATGCTTTCTCCTTGTCCGGTCTGACGCGCGCGCAATAATGCAGCTAATGACGACCACGCCGCTGTAAAACCAGTAAAGTAGTCAGATGTGTAGGGCTTTACCAGTAAAGGGGGGGCAGGTTCCGGCATACCATTTAAAGAGAGATATCCGGAAAAAGCTTGTCCCACCATATCAAAGGCAGGTTTCTTAACATATTCCGGATCGCCTTCCTGTCCATAACCGGATACATGAACGATCACCAGATCCGGTTTGACTTTCCAAAGATTTTCATCATCAAATCCGAATTTTGTCCATGTTCCCGGTTTGGAGGATTCTATTAAAATATCGCAATCCCGGATCATTTTAACAAATATATCCTGGCCTTCCGGTCTGGCCATATCTAAAGTCAAATTTCTTTGGTTCCGGTGTTCCATGGAATAACCCTTGCCAAAGTTTCTAAACATATCAGGAGCGCTGGTATTTTCAACGTGAATGACATCAGCCCCGTTTTCTGAAAAGAGTGCGCAGGCAAAAGGCGCAGCGACCACCGAACCAAAGTTTAGAACCTTGATTCCTTCTAAAATACCGAATTTGGGCATATCGTTCTTTTTCATTATGATTACCTCCTTGAAAATTAATATTTATATTCGTTGTTTTGTGATAACTTTTATTTTTGTCCTTTTAGAAGTGCTTTACCGGCAATATGCACCATAACCTCAGACGTACCGCCACCGATTCTGCCTACCCGCAGGTCACGCCATAATCTCGATATCCTGGTTTCATCCGTATAGCCCAGGCCGCCATGAATCTGCAAGGCTTCGTCAACCAACCACCATCCTGCTTCGCCGACATATCTTTTGCAAAGGGCTGATTGTACTTTCAGATCCATTCCCTGATCTTTCATCCATGCACATTTATAGATCATATTGCGCATATTTTCCAAAGCAATAGCCATATCGGTTATTTTTTGCTGGATCAATTGGAAGGAACCGATCGTTTGTCCAAACTGCTCCCGCTGATTGGCGTAATAAACCGTATCGTCATAAGCGGCCTGACAGGCTCCCAATATAACTGCGCAGGCCAGAATACGTTCTATTTCAAAGTTCTTCATTAACTGCATGAAGCCGTTGCCTTCTTTGCCAACCAGCGCCGTTTCCTCTACCTCTACATGGTCAAAAAACATTTCACTGGTGGTAGTCATATGCCAGCCAATTTTATTTAAGTTATTAATGGTAATCCCCGGTGCATCGTTGGGCACCAGCCACATAGATACCGCTTTATGTGGGTTAGGATTCTCTAAATCACGGGTTAACACCAGCGTATAGGGAGAATTGTCCAGATAGGATATGAGCGTTTTCTGACCGTTAATATAAACTTTTCCATCTTTCCTGGTAGCCGTAGTTGTTATGGCCGTACTGTCCGAACCTGCACCCGGTTCTGTGAAACCTAAAGAAAAGGGCTGCAATCCTTTGCTGGCAGCTTCCATAACCACCTTTTTTTGTTCTTCATTGCCGAAGGTTAAAATATCATCTATCTGAATAGCTTCCCCCCATAAATAATATGGGCCGCCGCAAGCAGCACATGTTTCCGCCACCAAAATCAACGTCATAATATCACACGGACTTCCGCCATATTCTTCCGGAATTCCTAAAAATGAGAACCCATTATCCACTAAAGTCTTTTTGTACTCGATGGGGTATCGGTGCTGCCTTTCACATTCT
>DATMYB010000581.1:0-14910 GCA_035561215.1 Syntrophomonas sp.
GTTATAATATTTATCGTGAGTAAGCCAGACAATCGCGTGGTTACATCGATCTCCACGAGGAAAGTCCGAGCTCCAGAGGGCAAGGGTGCCAGATAACGTCTGGTGAAGGTGACTTTAAGGAAAGTGCAACAGAAACATACCGCCGATCAGCTTATGCTGAGGTAAGGTTGAAATGGTGAGGTAAGAGCTCACCGGCGGCATGGTAACATGCCGGCCGTGTAAACCCCACCCGGAGCAAGACCAAGCAGGGCACAAAAAGCGGCGGCCCGTCGCTGCCCGATAGGTAGGTCGCATGAGCGTACTGGCGACAGTACGCCTAGATAGATGATTGTCAAATACAGAACTCGGCTTATAGACTTGCTCACACTACATAAAGCGCGGATGTATTGAAAAATAGGCATTCGCGGACATTTAACCTCTAAATTGTAAACACGTCCTTTCGTATTGAAATGGGCTGGACGTGTACACAGTTTGGAGGTTTTTTCATGTCTAAAATTACGATGAACAACAAACAAAAAGATATCACAATACGAAAGGGGTGTGATGAATTTATCCGTCGCTGTCAGGTTAAAAACTACAGCAAATACACTATCAAATACTATCATAATAACATTCACTGTTTTGGGTTATTTGTCGACCTGGATTCGCCTATCACTGTCGTCGACGAAGATTTAATAAATCAATACACGCTATACCTCCAGGAGCGTGAAATTGTAGAAGATACCGTTGCCTCATATATCAAAGCTATGAGGGCGGTATTGTATTTTTTCATGCAAAAAGAGTATATTCCGGTTTTCCGAGTCCATGTGCCGAAAACCGATGAAAAGCTAAAGGAGACCTATACAGACAAAGAGCTTTTTATCTTACAGAAAAAGCCAAATATCAAAAAGTGCCGGTTCGAGGAATTCAGGACATGGGCGATGATTAATTACCTGCTGGCAACGGGACAAAGGTTGAAAAATCTACAGTTCTTGAAAAAAGACGACTTAGATTTTGAAAACAGAGTGGTCAAGCTCAATCATACGAAAAACAGAAAACAGACATTATTACCTCTCAGCAACAGCATCATTGAAATTTTGCAGGAATATCTCAGACGGGTTATTATCAAGGTGCCATGACATTACGGTCGCTGGACGTCGTCCGACGGAGAGGGTATCCGGCCCAAGTCTTCCCTCAGCTTAGCGCCGCCATCGTCGGTTCCGGTGAAAATATTCTGCTCGTTGCTCAGAAAATAGTCCTCTAAAACACCCTGCGGATGCGAGTGGTCATAGGGCACAAGATATCTGTACGTTGCACTCGTAATATCCTGCGTTCCGAATTTATCGCGTGTCGAATCGGTCGTGACGGTGAATACCTTACCGTCATAAGAGTAGTCGGTAATTATCGGGTCGCCCTCATCGGTGTAGGCCATTGCCCGCATGAATGCCGCCAAACCCGCAAAGGCTTTTTTATAAAATGCGTCAACCGTATCCTGATTGAACCCCTGCGTACCTTGGGACGTATATACTCTTACATACACTCCGTCCGCTATAGCGTCATCCTTGCTGTAATCGGCAGGCAGGGCTGACAGCGGCGAAAGCTCTTCTGCCGGTCTTGTTGATACGCTTTCCCACGTTGCACCGAAATCGGATGTCATAAGTATCAGAATGTTTCCGCTATCAGGGTTATCACCAGAGGATTTAGTAAAAAAATCCATCGTGCCTTTTCCGCTGTCTCCGACAAAGCTGATGCTGCGGACTTCACCGAACATCTCGGTATTGAATGGCATATACCAAACTAAGCCTAAATCGTACTGCGCCCAGGTGTTGCCGCCGTCCGTGGTACGATAAATCCTCCCAAAGTTTTGGCTCCCCTTGCGGTCGTTTTCATCTTCATAACGGAAGCACAGGAAGCCTATTTGGTCGTTGGCGAACGCACCGCACGTAAGCACCCGTGGCCATACGTCGTTCACGTTACCAGTCTCCGTCCATGTGTTGCCGCCGTCGTGCGTCAGGTAGACGTAATTTTTCTGACGGCCCGTTGTGGTGTCGCCTGAGCCGATGAACCAGCCATCCTTCTCGGATGTATAGCCAGATTGAGAGGACGGCCATTTTCCCTCGTCTAAGGAACCTTGTGGAAGCATTGACTGTAGTTCGGGTTGGCTTTCGATTTGAGGCGCGCAAGAAGACAGCGTAAATAAGACAACAACCGATACCATCAACCATGGCAGCTTTTTTAAACATTTTGTCCTGTACATAATATTATCCTCCAGTAGATGTGTAGTTATTTGACGAGGGAAAGGTTTAGTTTTGTTCCTTGCAAAAAATACTACACAAATCTGGAGATAACCTGGCTCAAGGCTATATCCAAATTTGTATAGTGAAAAATTCAAAAGAGATATTCCATTGAGGAAGCAAAACAGCGCTTCAGGCTATGACGCCGTTTGAAATCAACTGGAACTGCGAATAAAAAGCGAAAGAGCTGATAATAGCAGCTCTTTCGTACTTTTGAGTTTATCACACTAAAATGGTTTTTATTTGTTTGAGAAGGTCAGGCAAATCGTTTTTCAATGTATCCCACAGTATTGTAAGGTCGACATTCTCGTAACCATGGACAATTTTGTTGCGCATACCGCGCATGCCCTTCCAGTCAATCTGGGGATATGACGCCTCCGTTTCGGGCGATATCCTTGCGGATAATTCACCGATTTGCCCGAGAACAAAAGCGGTTGCAGACATAGTTTTTGAATCCTTTAAAAAGGCATCATAGTTGAGATTGCTTACATATGAATCTGCATCTTCGATATACCCGGCGATTTTCTTGAGGATGAGTCTATCTTTATCTTTCATACAGAACCACCCCTTGGCGATTTATATCGTTTAAAATCGCAGCTCCATCACGAATCTCCGCCGCTTCAATCAAGTCCACATTTTTGCCGAGGGTTGTCACAACGTCTTCCAGAACTCCATAGAACCGCAAACCGCGCAATTCGCCGCGGCTTTCTACTAAAATGTCAATGTCGCTGCGTTCATCGGCAGTGCCGTTGGCATACGAACCGAACAGAATAGCCCGGTAAATCGGCGCTGCCTTGAATATGGGATAAAGTTTGCCCTTGATTTCATCAATTTGATAAACCATACGGTAGCACCTCCTGTTTAGTATTACAATTACATTATATACATAATGGTTGTGTTTATAAAGCATTTTTGAAAAACGGTTATATCCAAATTTGTATGGTGAAAATTTTACTGTACATATAGGTATCTTTAGATATCATTGAATCCGATGGGGGTGGTTGAAAATGAAGAAACCCGATACGATAGAGCAGGAGATTAATCTAATAACAATTCGGAAAGCAAAAACAACAGCATAAAACCCTGGAGGTGCGTCTTGTCGCGTTTTATGAAAAACCAATCGACCAGATAGAGCTGCCATGCACTGAGGAGTATGATTGGGGAGAACCAGTGGGTAAAGAAGTATGGTGAATCCATTCAAGCAAGGGGATATTGTCATCGTTGATTTCGACCCACAGTCCGGGCATGAACAAAAAGGGAAACGGCCTGCCATTGTGGTACGCAATAATTTTTTCAATCGAGTGCTTCGCCACTTAAAGTGCGGATTATTGAGACGAGTGCTCCGCCACTTTGAGTGCGGATTATGATGGAGGCGGGGATTATCCGCTTCCATCCTGTTATTGGGGGGCAAGCTGAAGGCATAAACAGCGATGAGTGGATTGATTCCCAGAAATTCATATTCGACATTCCGAAGAGCGAGATTGAAAACTATGTCCTTTCAGTTCATTCTATACAAGCGGATTGAGGACCGAGGGGAACTGCGGATAACTTTTCCTCTTACCATGGACTGAATAATCGGGCTATGTAGATTGACCCTCATTATATCCTATGTGAATTCGCAATTGACTTTTTGATCTAATGGAATTAAACTTAAAACAAGGTTTAATGATATTAAACTCAAGGGGTACAGGTATGGAGAATTATAAATTAGGCATCATGGAAACGAAGTTCGCCGAGCTGATGTGGGATAACGAGCCCATTTCATCCGGCGATTTAGTAAAGCTTTGCGAAAGGGAACTCACCTGGAAAAAATCAACGACCTACACGATGCTGCGCCGTCTTTGCGAGCGAGGCATCTTTCAGAATAAGGGCGGCACCGTTTCTTCGCTTATGAGCAAGCAGGCGTTCAATGCCCTGCAAAGCGAAAAGTTTGTGGAGGAGACCTTCGACGGCTCGCTCCCGCAATTTTTAGCGGCGTTTACCCTGCGAAAAAAGCTGTCAGAACAGGAAATCGACGAGCTGCAAAGGCTCATCGATGGAAATAGGGGGTGAATGCGTTGCAAGATGTATTTTTAGCCGTTCTTGATATGAGCATCGTCGCAAGCATCGTCATTCTCGCCGTACTGCTGGCAAGATTACTGCTCAAGAAAGTGCCGAAACGCTTTTCGTATATTCTGTGGGCTGTGGTTCTGTTCCGACTTCTTTGTCCGTTCTCCTTTGAGAGTCCCTTCAGTTTGATTCCCGAACAGGCGCAGTCGATTCCACAACAGACGGCTTTGGATGAGGAAGTATCTCCCATGTCGGCGGCCGGGGCCGCGTATCATGCGGTCGGCGACGCACTCAACGGCGGCCTGGGCACGGTTACGGTATATCTGGAAGATACCGTAGAGGACGGGTATACGGAGACAACAGAGGCCTATCATTCACAGGTATGGCTGCTGTTTTTCGCATATCTTTGGCCGGTAGGTATTGCCGTTATGCTGATATACAGCGCGGTATCCTTGGTGCGGCTGCGCCGAAAACTCATCGGCGCGGTCCGCCTGCGGGAAAACATCTATCTTGCCGACCATGTTGCCACGCCCTTTTTAATCGGCGTAATACGTCCGAAAATATATCTGCCGTCAACGCTGCCGGAAGAAGAACAAAGCTACATCATCCTGCACGAGCAGACGCATATCCGGCGGCTTGACCATATCTTCAAGATGCTCGCTTTTCTTGCACTTTCCGTGCATTGGTTCAATCCGCTTGTATGGGTGGCGTTTGTTTGTGCCGTAAAGGACATGGAGATGTCCTGCGACGAGCGGGTCTTAAAGGAAATGGGCGGTGAGATTAAGGGAGCGTATGGGGCGTCCCTGCTCTCCCTGGCGGCAGGCCGACGGATTATTGGCGGCAGTCCGCTGGCGTTCGGCGAAGGGAACATCAAGGGACGCATTAAGAACGTGATGAACTTCAAGAAGCCTGCATTTTGGATATTGGCCGCAGCGGTCGCGGTTGTCATCGTCGCGGGCGTTGGGCTGCTCACGAACCCAACACCAACAGATACTTCGGTTGCGTCGGCAAAATATACCGGTCCATTTATGGGATATGTGGAAGACGTAACGGCTGACACTTTTGACGTCTATACGGACGAGGGCGGAACATATATCATGAGTTTGCCGTGGTCGTTATTTGATGACTTTCCCGCGAGCGACCGCACAGACCCCAATTGGCAGCCCGGCTGGATGAATGTCGATGTCTACTGCGGCACGATTGATAATTTCACCTGGGCAGTGGTCTGTACCGGGCCCTCGATGGGTTCGGGAAACGCGAATGTCTGCACCTCCACGGACGGAGGAGTGACCTGGTGGGTTGGCGACAAGTCTGCGATGCATCCGGGAACTGTGACCGGAGCGGGCTTTGCATCATCAGAGGTCGGCTTTATGAGCTACCGCTACTATTCTATCCCAAGCCCCGAGATAAGCCGCACACTTGACGGCGGAAAAACTTGGGAGCTCATGACGGTGGATATTCCTGATTATTTGAAGGAGTATACTTTTACACCGCTCTCTCCCACGTTCACCGGAGAGTCCGGAAGATACCCGATTGAACTTTACAGCGACGCCAAGTTTACTTCCATCGTATATCTTATGACGGAGGATGGCGGGATGACATGGCAATGGGAAGAGCGCACGGATGACCTGGATTTTCCGTATGATACATTCGGGTTTGATTTATCTCCTAAAGAGAGCGCGACATATTCGGAAAAACTGAGTTTTACGGCAGATAGTACAGAATTTAAATATCAGCTAACATGGGAGCGACCTGGGATATACGTTGAGGTCGGCCTTGTGGCACAGGATGGGACAGAATATCTGGACACGGTAAGGGGAGGAAGCGCTGTCGGAACGATTAAAAATATTCCGGCAGGTACTTATCAAGCGATTGTCCGTAACAGCGAGAGCAATTTAGACGGAAACAAAGATTATCTCGGAGACAACGAGAGCCGCTGGAATATAAGTGGAGCGGTTGCTTTCGGTTATGTGCAGAAATGGCAGCCCCAGCCAGTAATTGAGGACCAGGATAAATATTTTGCGGCTGTTCAGGCAGCCGGAGAATCCGTTAAACCTAAAGAAATAGTAGTCGACGATTTTGGCAGCAACGAGCAAACCGCGCTGGCTTGGATGGATGCGTGGTTCGATATGTATAAAGCATTGCCCAAGGACAACATGGCGTACATCACCCAAGGCGAAGTGGATAGTTTGGAAATAATCAAGGTATCAAAAGAAGGGTTGCCAAAAGCCTTTGTCTTTTCCGTCACCTTTTCCGTAAGACCGACCTACCCTATTTCGAGCAACGCTTTCTGGATGGCCGGCAACACCGGCAACAGTCCCGGCAGAGATGAAACATGGGGACAGATGTACCGCGAAGTGGAACTGCGTCTGGAGGACGACGGACGATACCACTTTGCTGAAATGGGTACGGGCGGCGTCGGACGCAGCGATGAATTCGAACCATATGTATCCACCAGCGCGGCGGAACGGGCTCAGGCGGTTTTGGATTCTGTCGTATCCGGCGGGACCGTGGCCATGACCCTGACCGCAGCCGACGGCGTGGGCGTCGGACGGTACGAGGTGCCATTGGAGTACGGCAACGGACGGAACCGAGTCAGCGGCTTTGACCGCAGCTTTGACTGGTCTTATATTAAAAGCGCTCCTTTCTTCTCTCCCGGGTCGGTAAGTTCGCTGAAGGTGGAATCACCGGACGGCGCGGCCGCTATCCAATGCTGGCAGGGCAGCAATCTGGTCCTCTGCACGCTGGGCAGCGAATCCTTCCGGTTCTCGGCGGGCGTGCTCGGTTCCGATGCCGTGTTTGACGGCACTATCTTCACATACCTGCGCACCTGGTACGACGAGGCGGAAATCAGCGGTCTGCGCGGAGATATTGTCATCCCGGACAAGGGGCAGAGCTATCAGGAGATTGCCCAGGCGTGGACGGATGCATATGAGGGAGCCATGCTGCGGGCAACCGCAGGCAGCAAGTATGCCTGTACATATGTGAAGACCGCCGCCTCTGTAAAAGAGGATTCAATGGATTCCTGGTATCCGGAAAAGGCCTTGAAGACTGAGCATTTCTATTTCGACTACAGCACGGTGTTTGTTCGGGAAAACGGCCAATCAAATTGGCTGATGGCCGGAAATACAGTGGATTATAAAGGAAACGACGCCCCCGCCGGCGCTTTGGAATACTTTCACATGGGTCCCATGTACCTGACTAAGCAAGGCTGGCGATGCGACGGCGTAGGTACAGGTCCGTAATCAACTATTTTGGCTTTGATACCGTTTCTGCCGAGACATTCAAACAACCCTATGAGCAAAAAGGAGGAAACCATGAAAAAGCGTTTATGGGTATGTGTACTTATCGTTGCCATACTGATTCCTGTTTTGTCGGTGACGGCCCTGGCGGACACTGGCCCAAAGCCCTCCGTTGTGGTGAGCTTCAAAGGATTGGAACAGGAGAGCTATTCCGTAACCTTGCTTTCCGATAAAGACTCTACCGGTCCATGGAGCAAGAGCGACAGATATGAAACATACTACGGAGACGAGACAATCTGGGAGAAGTTCAATACCTATTCGGACGCAGACGGATTCTATTTCCTGGGATGCTTTTCGGATTGCTCCGATACCGATACGTTCAAATGGACTTACTATCCGCCAAGCACCTTCAAAATCCTGATTTACTTCCCTGAGTATGACCGCTTTGTTGTCAGTGCTGAAACCTATGAGCGCTACGCCTTTGACAGCTATTACTCGGTGGACGCCACGAATCTCAACATACAATCCGTCACGGTGGCGAACGAAGAAATGAGCGTCAAACGAACATATGACTTCTCATGGGAGATTCTCTCCCTGCTGTGCAGAATTCTGGCGACGATTGCCATCGAGTTGGGGATTGCATGGCTCTTTGGATTCCGGACCCAAAAACAGATTCTGGTCATCGGTCTTACCAACGTTGTGACCCAAACTATTCTCAACACCCTGCTCAATGTCTTCAATTATCATCAGGGTGCGTTTGGTTTTATCTTCAATTATATATGGATGGAGCTTGTCGTATTTATCATTGAGGGCGTTGTCTATGCGAACTTGCTGCACCGCTATGAGGCGAATCCGGAGAGAAAAATCCATCCTTGGCTGTATGCGTTTACGGCCAATGTTTTGTCCTTTGCCGTCGGCATGCTGATTGCAAAGTGGATGCCGGGTATTTTCTGAGTCATTGAGGGATTTTGAAATGAAAAAGCTACTGATAATCATCATAATTATTCTGCTTGCAATGTTTTTGATGCAGGGCTGTTTGGAAACCGGTAATTTGGGAGAGCCGGCGCAGTCTCGGACACCGGCAGCGCAAAGCGCGACTCCGCAGGCCATTACTCTAACCCCGTCGGAGGATGCCGAGGCTATCGGCATCACAGCGGAAAACTATCCGCGCATCGACGGATCGACCTCCGCGCTGCCGCTCGTGCAGGGAATATACAAAAGGATGTTTTTGCAGTCGGACAACAAGGAAGACCGGTGGCCGGGCCTTCCAGAACAGGCCTCAAAGACCATGAAGTCCTATGAGTTGCTCATCAATGGAGACGTCGATTTAATCCTTGTTCCGGACCCCTCGAAAGAGGTCGGAGAGATGGCAAGGAGCGCCGAAACGGAGCTTGAGTATATCCCTGTCGGCGCCGAAGCGCTTGTGTTTATCACGCACGAGGACAATCCCGTAGACGATATCAATGCCTCTCAGGTACAGCAGATATATGCCGATATGTCCGTCACCGACTGGTCCGAGCTCGGAGGCAAAAGCGGGCGCATCGTGCCGATTTGCCGCAACGCCGATTCCGGTTCCCAGGCGCAGATGGAGAATCTGGTGCTCGGGGGCAAAAAGATAAACCCGGCCGTCGAAGAAAACTTCATGGAGCGGGACATGAACGGGATGCTGCAAATGGTGGAGGAATACCAGTATTTCGCGCGCGACGGCGAGGAAAACGCCTATACGCTCGGCTATACGCTTTACTACTACATACAGATTTCCCAGAGCGTGATGGGCGATATGAATATCAAAACGCTCGCATTTGACGGGGTTGCCCCGACGCGGGAAATGATTTTATCAAAGGAGTATCCGCTTGCCATCAATTATTACGCGGTCGTGCGAAAAGACCTGCCAAAGGAACATCCGGCGCGGAAAATCGCGGACTGGCTTCAAACAACGGACGGGCAATGGGAGGTCGCCGTTTCCGGCCTGGGGGCCTTACAGACGTTATACGAGCCGCCCGCGGTGAAATGAAGACAAATATGAGCCTTATGCAGAGCTGACAATTCAAATTTGTAGAGCAGGTCAACCATCAATTTATGTTGACCTATACCGATAACCAGGATGTTATCCTGCATTGCTTGCCGCAATGACAAATTATATCGTAGTATGAAGGTAAGCAAAGGGGGCAGCAAGATATGTTTAGTGAAAATCTTAAAAATCTTCGTAAGCAAAAGGGACTTTCTCAGGAAGAGCTTGCAGAGCGGTTGCACGTAGTACGACAGACGGTATCCAAATGGGAAAAAGGCCTGTCGATACCTGACGCGGACCTTTTAATTCAAATTGCTGAAATCTTTGAAACATCAGTCAGCGCGCTGCTTGGTGATACAATGGAATTATCTGAGGATAAAAATATCATAGCACAAAAACTGGAGCAGCTTAATGCATTGTTGGCTGAGAGAAACAAGCGGAGCCGCCGCATCTGGAGGGTGATTGCAATCATTCTGATTTCCATTGCTGTGATAACCGTATTGCTTATGATATTAAGTTTCGCAGCTCTTCATAGTTTTACTGAAGGCCCCGCCATTACAACAAATACGGAACAAATACGGAACAAATACTCATTCCATAAAGCTTAGCTTATCAGATGAAGGGTTATCCGCAGAAAAATCGCTGCGGATATTTTTCTGTTGACATTAGCGATATTCGATAATATACTGTGACCAGAATTAACGATATTCGATAATTCGTGAAAGGAGCGCCGGATGTGGCCAGAGAGAAGTTTCAGACATTGACTGAGCAGATGTTTTACATCCTGCTCTGCTTACAATCAGAATGCTACGGCATGGACATTATGGAAAAGGTTCGTGTCATGACCCATGAACGGGTTTCCGTCGGTCCCGGCACGCTCTATAACCTCCTGGAAAGTTTTGTGAAAGCGGATATGATTCGCGAAACGAAGGTCGAAGGCCGCAGGCGCAGTTATCTGATTACCGATACAGGCAGGCAGGCGCTTGATGCGGAGTATCAGCGTCTGACGGCGCTGACGGTCGACTATCGGCAATATGTAATAAGTAATAAGTATAGGAGGCCACTCTGATGAAAGCAACAAAGCGTTGGTTTGAACAGTTTCTGTTCTATGACTATACAGGTATTGAACGGCATCTTGAAAAAATGGCCGCGAGGGGCTGGCAGCTCCATAAAATCACCCATTTATATTGGGAGTACCGCAGAACGGAGCCGCGAAAGCTGACCTATACGGTTACTTACCTCTCCGAGGCTTCGGAGTTCAATCCTTATCCTACTGAGAATCAGCAGACCTTTCATGAATACTGCGAGGGTGCCGGATGGAATTTGGTGGCAGAGTGGGCGCAGATGCAGATTTTCTACGCAGAGTGGGAGACTCCGACGCCGATTGAAACGGACGAATCGGTCAAACTCAAGGCAATCCACCGGGCGATGAAGAAAAACTTCCTGCCCAGCAGTATGTTCATGTTACTGTTATCCCTGTCTCAGATTATTTTGCAATTCCATATAATTACGCGTGACCCGGTTGACCAGCTGTCAAACGCTGCGGTTCTTTTCACGGCGACAATATGGAATATCCTTGCTATCCAAATGCTGATACCTCTCATTGGCTACGCAATCTGGTATCGGAAATCCAAAAAAGCTGTCAGCATAGGAGGAACCTGCGTTGAAAGCAGTGGCGGCTATAAGAAAATATCGTATTTCTTGTGGCTTCTGGTAGGAATTGCAATGGTCCTGGCTGTGTTTTCCATGTCATCACAGCTTTTTGGCTTGGGTGCAATTTGGGGAATCGCAAACGCAACCGTTTTAATTGCTATGGTATTCATTATCAAGAACACTCTCAAGCGGGCGAAGGCTTCGAGGCGGGTCAATCTGACTGTCACGATGGTTTCCTGCGTGATACTGTCCTTTGTTCTGACCGGCGCCATGGTTTGGGGCATTTTCCGGGGCGTGAATGCCGGCTGGTTCGGCAATGAGCCGGACGAAACCTATACCGCCACTATGCCGAACGGCAGCGCCCATACCTGGGATATTTACCACGACCCGCTGCCTCTCACGGTTGAGGATTTGCAGGATGTGGACTATGACCATTACTCCTACAGATGGACGCCGAGAGAATCCTTCCTGCTGGCCCAGTTTGTCGCACGGCAGGACTCTATCCCCGACGGCCGGCGTGTTCCCGAATTGAGATATGAGATTGTGAAGGTCAAGCTGCCCGCATTGTTTGACCTCTGCCTGCATGATTACTTAGACAAATATGATTGGGATGTGCCGGAGGAGGATGAAAGGCCCCTCCAGAGGACAGATGACCCCGCGTGGCAGGCAGACGCGGTGTATCAGTTTTATTTTGGGGATGAGGCGATACCGGAATATATCCTCTGCTGGGGCAACCGGATTGTTAATATTGAGTTTGACGAGGTTCCAACCGCAGAGCAGATTGCCATTGCGGTTGAAAAACTGAGTAAATAACTGTGTGGACGGTCACCGATGAACCGATGTATCGCTTTACAGAAATTTACTAAACCAACATAATGAGAAGTGTACCACTTTGAATTTGTTGAGGTAATCACTATGGCTTCTAATCTAACGCGGGAGATTGCAATTCGCTTAATAAAAGGACAAGAAGGAGTTTTTTATGAAGATACAAATTGGGCGCTTGGCGCCGGTTATGCCGTATGGCGCTATTCTTTTTGTCTTATTCGCAGTGGCTTGCGCACGGTTATTCCCCAGCCAAATATGGCTTTGTACACTTCTCCTCGTTTTGGCGCTCGTATATACCATATGGTTGTTGACTTTCGTATATCAGAAACAGATAAAAAATGAAAAAGGGTGTGAAGGAGAAGATGCATTTGAAAAAGGTAACCTTTAAGCAACAAATATATTTTGGCCTTGCGATTGTTATACTTGGCTTTGTTTTATCATCCATTTTTAAGCAAGGCCTGTTTTCAAATGCAGGAGTAATTATTTATGGACTCTTGTTTATTATAAATCCGGTTTTCCCCGCAAATTGTGAAAATGTTCCAAGAATAAGACTCTACATGCGCTTAGCAGGGTTTATTGTTGTAGTGCTTGGGTTGATGACCCGTTTTGGCGTGTAAGACCAATGAAGGGCTGGTCTTATCCCAAGCTGTTCATGCCAAACTGAGGCGAGAAATTCATGGAAATGATGTCTCCCTGACGAGGTCTGTATGATGTCACCAAATCTCGTTACCCACTGGGGCGCCTGTATTCCATTCCTCGGGTACGTAATCTCCTTTGTAATCCTTGAACAAGTCGGCAAGAGTTTCGATTTTTTCTGTTTTCTGGATTTTGATACCTGTTTCATAATTGTTGCTTTATAAAAAGTATGCTTTTGAGAAAAAAAGGAGAATTGCGGAGAGAAAATCAAAGTATAAGAATGGAGAATCCTTATGGATCGAATCTTGAATCATCTATTTCCTATGAAGAAACGATACAGACCGTCTGCATGAATACCAAAGACTTTCACGAAGGCGCAAGGGCTTTCAAGGAAAAGCGAAGGCCGAATTTTTCAGGGAAATAATGTGAACAGCATCTGTCAGAAGCTTCTAAGCGAAATGCTCTCCTGAAAATTTTCAGGAGAGCATTTCGCTTAGGAGGAGAAAAAAGCTGATAATTATCCCGAGTGGGGTCGTACCATATAACTGTATACGCAAGATATGTGCCAAAAATAAAATCGATTTTTCATTTAAATTACAAATTAAATTTGATATGATGAAGACACATTAATTTCGTTTATGGTCTTCATATTCTATTCTTTATCTTAATCCGATTTGCGGCCTCCATATAAGAGAGTCATATGGGTAATCCAAAGCATTTTTTCTATGGGAATTTATAACGGTTCACCAATCGTTATAAACAGGATAAAAAGGAGTGAAAACTGGAATGATTAAAAACCCGACAGAAAAGGTTAATTTAACAAAAGAGCAATTTGTTCTGATGCTGGATAATATATTTGGAAATGTGTTTGTGGCAGACGGCAAGGGGAAAGTGATTTTTCTCAATGAAAACTCCGCAAGCGGAATGGGCTTTACTAGAGATGAGCTTCTGGGTAAGACCATATACGAACTTTTGGAGGAAGGAATCACGAAACGGTCTCCAACAAACGAAGCGTTGATCAAGGGTGAAGTCGTAACCGGATTTGCCCAAAACCGCAGAGATGGTCTGGTAACCATCAGTACACCGGTTTTCGATGATGATGGCAATATAATCATGGTAGTCACATACAGTCAGGAAATACCACTTATGGATACCTGTATGGAAACCGTAAACAAGGAAAGACAGGAGAACATAAAATACAAACAGGCCTTAGAGTACCTGGGGACTGCAAAAATAAAAAATTCGATCGTCGTTGAAAACAATACCATGATAAAGATTTTTAAAACGATAGATTCAGTGGCGAAAACGGACAGCACGGTGGTTATATACGGAGAATCCGGCGTTGGAAAAGAAGTGGTCACCAGTTTTATCCATAAGCATAGCCGGCGATCCAAAGAGCCTCTGATACCGGTCAATTGCGCGGCAATTCCCAGAGAACTGATGGAGTCTGAGTTTTTCGGGTATGCCAGAGGCGCTTTTACGGGAGCAAATAAGGAAGGAAAGCCTGGGCTTTTTGAACTGGCTAATAACGGCACGCTTTTTTTGGATGAAATTGCAGAGCTCCCGCTGGACATGCAGGCAAAACTGCTTCGCGTTCTTGAAACCGGAGAAATAAAACGGATAGGGAGCACGGAAGCTGCTAAAAAGATGGATGTAAGAATAATTGCGGCGACAAATAAGAATTTACATGAGATGGTTTCAGAAAAATCTTTCCGTGAAGACCTTTTCTACAGGCTCAATGTTATACCGATCCATATTCCGCCGCTGCGGGAACGAACAGACGAAATCCCTTTGCTTGCCAATGCTTTTCTTAATGAGTTCAATCGAAAATATTCCCTTGATAAAAAGTTTTCTGAAGAATTAATGTCGGATTTTAGCAGCTATCAATGGCCCGGGAACATAAGAGAATTAAAAAACGTTATCGAACGGTTGGTAATAACTTCCAGTTCTGATTTATTGACTCATTTTGACGGGATCAAAAGTAAAGCAAATGTCGATGGCGGCGATACAAAAATGAATTCCGCATTTGATTCCGGACAGGACGGCGATCACAGCAAAAACCTTAAGGACGCGATGAATTCTTTTGAAGAAAAATATATCGGCCATGTTTTAAAAGAGTGTAACGGGAATGTATCGGAGGCCTCAAAAAGACTTAAAATCCACCGCTCCGTGCTGTATAAGAAAATCAAAAATCACGGATCAGACTGCGGAGTGAAAAATG
>DATMYB010000582.1:0-7086 GCA_035561215.1 Syntrophomonas sp.
GTCTTAGGCAGCCGATAAGCCGTGACCTCTAAAAATTTACTTTATCCACCGAGAAAAATCCTCGCCGGGGAGGCCTGGGGCCAAGAGCAAGCAGGAGCAGTCAATGCGGCCGTTCTGCAAAATTCTATCTATAAAATTAAACTTTTAGATATATCAGATTACTTACTGTTTGCAAATCAATCCAACCGGTGCTATTCTGAAACCAGGTAAACTGAATTCGTGTCAATAGTTTACCTTCATGCTGACAGGGGGGTAATCTATGCAGCCAAAAAAAAGAATACTGATCGTTTTGCTTGTATTGATAATCGCCGCCGGAGTTTATTATTCCTTCCGTCTTTTTAACGATAAATCCGGGCAGAATTTACAGGCCACCGGTACCATTGAGGCCATCTCGGTGGAGGTAAATGCCAAATCTGCAGGCGCTATTAAAACCATGGCGTTTAAGGAAGGCGATTCGGTTAAAAAAGGCGATTTACTAGGGGAATTGTCTCGCAACGACTTGCTCTACCAACGGGAACGGGATGCCATCAGCGTAATGGCCGCGGAAGACAAATTGGGCGATCTGGTTTCCGGCGCCCGGGTTCAGGAAATTGAACAGGCCATGGCCGCCCTTAATATCGCTTCCAGCGGCAAAACCAAGGCGGACCAGGATTTGTCCAGGGCGGAAAACCTTTTTGCCTCCGGCGCCATTTCTCAAACTGAAATCGAGTCGGCTCGCCTGAATGCCGAGCAGAAAGCGGCGCAATTGCAGCAAGCCCAGGCCGCTCTCAATCTATTGCAAGCCGGCAGCCGTCCTGACCAGGTGGCTGCGGCCGGTGCGGAAGTAGCCAGGACCAAGGCGGTTTTAGCCGCTTCCGACGCAGTGCTGGCGGACCTCAAACTTTATTCTCCTTTGACTGGCGTGATCACCGGGAAAAATTATGAAGAAGGTGAATTTGTCGCTTTGGGAGCGTCCCTGTTCACTGTCACGGATCTTGATCATTTATGGGTGAACGTATATATCCCCACTGACGATCTCCCCCAGGTCAAGCTGGGGCAGCAGGCGGATGTCACCGTCAGCGGCAGTCAAACTGTCTATACCGGCAAAGTCACCCACATTGCCAGCCAGGGCGAATTCACGCCTAAATCCATCCAAACCAAACAGGAGCGGGCTAACGTGGTCTTCGCCGTTAAAATCAGCCTGGAAAACAAAAACAACGTTTTGAAGCCGGGTATGCCGGCGGATGTAGTTTTTCGTACCGGAGAATGAATTATGATTAAGGTAAGCCAGGCCAGCAAAAGATTTAAAACGGTGCAGGCGGTGCAAAAGGCCGATTTGCAGGTAGATAAAGGAGATATCATGGGGCTGCTGGGTCCAGATGGGGCTGGTAAAACCACCCTGCTGCGCATGATTTGCGACTTGATCACTCCCGATGAAGGAGAAATTCTGGTGATGGGCAAGCCCCTGGAACAGTTGAACGATCATCGCCAGGACCTTGGTTATATGCCCCAGCGATTCAGCCTGTACGGAGATTTGACCGTTATGGAAAACATTCGTTTTTTCGGCGGCATGTACGGCCTAAACCGTCAAACCATTACCCGGCGGGCTGATGAAATTCTCTCCATCACCAATCTGCTTCCCTTTAAAAATCGGCTGGCCGATCAGCTCTCCGGTGGGATGAAGCAGAAATTATCCCTCACCTGCGCTTTGATCACCCGGCCGGCCTTGCTGATCCTGGACGAACCTACCTACGGAGTCGATCCGGAGTCCCGCCAGGAATTCTGGAAGATTCTTTATGAATTGAACCATAACGGCATGACGTTGCTGGTTTCCACTCCCTATATGGACGAAGCCGAGCTTTGCAATAAAGTAGCGTTTATCAGCGAAGGGCAAATCCGGTTGGTTTCCTCCCCGGCTGAACTGAAACAATCATTTCCTTTTCCGATTTTGGAAATCAATCTGGGCCATAAGCTGCCGCATCTGCAATTAAATCGTCTGCCCGGAGTGTTGGATGTGGCCCATATGGGCGCCAAAATGCGCGTGATCATAAACAACCTGGAACAGGTGCGACCGGAAATTGAAAAGTATTTGCTGGAAAGCGGCGCCTCTGACGTTGAAATCAAGCAGGTGGCTCCGTCCATGGAGGATATTTTTGTGGGGCTGGCGGAAGGCAAGGTGAAGCAATGGAATACGCTGTAAGCACTCGGGAACTGACGCGCCGCTTCGGTAATTTTACCGCCGTTGATAAATTGAGCGTAGACATATTTCCCGGTGAAATATGTGGTTTTTTAGGTCCCAATGGAGCCGGGAAATCTACTGTCATTCGTATGCTATGCGGCATTCTTGCTCCCAGTTCCGGGATAGCGACAGTGCTGAGCTATGATTTGCTCCGTGAAACCGAAAAACTTAAAGCTCATATTGCCTACATGTCGCAAAAATTCAGCCTTTACGACGATCTCAGCGTGGGTGAGAATCTTGATTTTTATGCCGGCATTTACAGCATTCCCGCTCGTCATCGTCGTCAACGGATTCAGGAAATGCTGGAACTGGCTCAATTGGTCGGACGGGAAAAGGAACTGGTGGCCAACCTGAGCAGCGGCTACAAGCAACGCCTGGCTCTGGCGGCGGCAATCATCGCCAAACCGGCGCTGATTTTTCTGGATGAACCCACCAGCGGGGTAAGTCCTACCAGCCGCAGGCAGTTTTTTGACATCATTAAATCATTGTCGGAGGGCGGTACTACGGTGCTGGTAACTACCCATTTCATGGACGAGGCGGAGCGCTGCGACCGGATCGCCTTTATTAATCAAGGCCGTCTCATGGCTCTGGATACCCCGGACCAGTTGAAACAGATGTATATTGACGGATGTATGGCCGAACTGACGCTGCCCGACCCGATCAGTCATCTCAACCGCTTGTCCGCCTTGCCCTATGTAAAAGAGGCCAGCCTGCATGGCGCTCAGATTCACGTTTTATTGCAGGACCAGGCCTCCCTGGAGCAGCTTGCAACCGACTGCGGTTCCACGCCCCAACCTATCATACCGTCTTTGGAAGACGTATTTGTCCATATTGCCCGACAGGGAAAACAAGGAGGTTTTAACCATGACTCGCATCCTGGCGGTGCTTAAAAAAGAATTCCTGCAAATCCGCAGAGATCCCATGACTCTGGCTATCATATTTATGATCCCTCTGGTCCAATTGCTGCTCTTCGGGTATGCCATCCAGACGGAAGTCAAGCATATCCCCACTGCGGTTTTCGACCAGTCTTTGTCACCTCAAAGCCGCGACCTGCTCAACGCCTTCACCGCTTCGGGCTATTTTGACGTTACGGTGGCAGCCGACAGTTATGGAGCGGTAACGGAGAGCATCGACAGCGGCCGGACCAAAGTCGGCATCATATTCCCGCCTGATTTTGCCCACAGTCTTAAACGGGGCGACTCCGCCCAGGTCCAGGTCATAGTGGATGCCAGCGACAGCATGCTCTCCAATCAGGCGATTGCTATCGCCAACTCCATCGGGATGCTCAAGTCCCAGCAGGTATTGATTCAAAAAGTACCGTCCCTGCATCTCCCCTACGACATACGGGTGCGTCCCTGGTACAATCCGGATGGGATTACCGCCTATTACATGGTACCTGCTATTTTGGGGATCGTGGTAACCCTGACGATGGTCATTCTCACTTCCGTGGCCATCGTGCGGGAAAGAGAGCGGGGGACCCTGGAACAGTTGCTGGTAACGCCTATAAAACCGCTGGAATTAATGATCGGGAAAATCCTTCCCTATATTGCCATGGGTTATATCCAAATCACGGTGGCTCTGCTGGTGGGGGTTTTGGTTTTCCATGTACCGATACGGGGCAGTCTGTTGCAGCTCTATCTGCTGACGCTGTTTTTCATCACCGCTTCCCTGGGGCTGGGACTTATGATATCAAATATCGCCCGCAACCAGATGCAGGCCTTTCAAATGTCCTTCTTTGTAATGCTGCCCAGTATTCTGCTGTCAGGATTTCTTTTCCCCCGGGCGGCTATGCCGAAATTTATTTACTATCTCAGCGATGTGATCCCCCTCACCTATTATCTGGATATCATCCGCGGCATCATCCTGAAGGGGATCGGATTTGAATATCTGGTGGGGCAGGTATCGGCCCTGCTGGTCTTCTCGGTATTTTTCCTGATCATCAGTACGCTGAAATTTAAGAAGAAAATCGCCTGATGGAGGTTCATGTATGGACATAAAAGACAGAGTCATTCGTTCTTGCCGTAATCTCGCCCGCAACAAGGGCTTTTATTCCCTAACGGTGGCTGAACTGGCCGCCGCCGCCGGGATAAGCAAGCGCACCCTCTACCGTTACTTTCCCAGTAAAGAGGAAGTAATTTCAGCCACCATTGAGGCTTTCATGCTGGAAATGTATGAATTCTTTCAAGTCTTGCTGGCGCAGAAGCTTCCGCCTCGGGAAACTTTGGCGCAACTGCTGCAGACCTTGCTGACCAGAGGGCAGTTCCTTTTTAATCCTGCCAGCCTGGATGATCTGCGCAGTCATTATCCGGCTCTGTGGGAACGGATTGATAATTTCCGTATGCAGCGCATAAAAGAATTTCTGCAATACATCGCTGCCAACAGTCCCCGCAGCAGCATCAATCAAATCGATCCCCGTATGCTGGCGGCCATCGTCCAGGCTTCCATCCATGCCACCATCAATCCTGATTTTTTGCTGGATAACAAGCTGAATTTTGAGGATGCGATTATGCAACTGTGCAACTTCTGGATTACCGCCTTTTTTTAAGCATAACCGGCCGCAATTGAATTTTCCTACCGCCCCTAAAAATACTCACACGGCGCCGGCCCCACTGTCTCAAAGCTTGGGGCCAGCAGAGCCGGTATGCTGGCTGCCACGGCTGGCGCTAGCCCTCTGATGGGGGTCGTCATATCCCAACTGCTTTTTTAATTTTTTAATATTTTCTTTCATCACCCGGCGGCCGGCCCGGATGTTTTTAGCTATGGCTTCAGTATCGTCCAGAGGAACTCCCTGTACCCCCGGAAACAGGATCATATCAGAATATATTTCCTCCTCCGCTTCCGAAGTCTCGAAGGTAAGGATGTTCAGGGTACGGGATATGATTTGCGGAATGCCTTCCACTTTGGTATCATACATCTCCTGACCGAGATTCACGCTCAATACATAATCCGCCCCCATTACTTTCCCCATGGAAGCGGGCACGATCTCCTTCAACCCGCCGTCCACCATCTGTATGCCGGCAAAATCCTTGGGCACAAAAGTCACCGGAATAGAAATGCTGCCGCGTACTGCGGTGCTGATCAGCGCATCCCTAATAACCACCACATCGCTGCGTTCTATTTCCATATCCTGGTTCGTAAATACAACTTTCTGCCCGCTGTCGATATCACAGGCCACGATGGTCAGCGGCAGCTCCGCCTCGTCTAGTCTCCTGCCCGCGGTCAGTTCAAACACCATTTTTTCAAGTTTATTGCCCAAAATGATGCCCTCCAGCGGCGGCGCATCATAAAAAGGGCAGACCAAGCCCAGTAAATATTGGAAAAATCCGATCACATTATAATCGAGATAATCCGTCGACTTAAGATTTAAGGCCAGGGACTCCATTTGATACGGAGAGATTCCGCTGGCATACAAAGCCGCAATGATACTGCCCGCGCTGGTGCCGGATATATATTGGGGCTTCACCCCATTTTCCTGCAGCACCTGCAATACGCCGATATGGGCCATTCCTTTCAGACCTCCGCCGCCTAAAGCTATGCCAAGACTTTTCATGCTCCCACCTCTGTATTCTGTCTCCAAACCGCAGGCTTTGCTTAACCTGCCGCCTTTCAGAGCGTCCAAAAAGCCCAATAGCTGCGTTATTAACGAAAGCCCGTTCAATCGGCGTACCTTATGTACGCCTCAATCACGGTCTTCCCTTAATGCCTTGCTCTTGAACTTTTTGGATCGCTCTGCAGATTTTAACTTTTCCGATAGTTCGCTTTTATTCCAGAGGGAACTCCAGTTCCCCAAAATTTAAATTCAACGGTTGCATTTGGTAACCATATAGCGGGACAAGCGGACCGTGATACGGTTATTGGCACCGATAAGTTCCTTCCAGAAATCCTTATACTCCTCTACCTCAGTCTGAGCGGCGTAGTCCTCAATTTGTTTGATCATTTCCTTATGCATCGCCAATATATCTTCCGCCCGGGCACGCATTTGGTCCTTATCGGCCCGTGGAATACGCGCAGCCATATGCACACCTCCGTTTGTTCAAAAATAAATGCCCGGCCTGTAAGCCGAGCATTCATTCCGTTTTGATTTAATCCAAATCCGGGTCTATTTCACCATAAACAATAATGTCATGTCCCTTGACCAGCTTATCGATAATATCCACATACACCACCAGGTAAATGCAGGTCCCTCTTTGCCCGATCGGTCCCGGACCCGGCCCCGGTCCCGGACCCATAAACGAATCCGGGCAATCCATCGGCGGCATGGGCGAGAAGCAAGGACTTCCCGGCTCATGGCAGCCGCCCCTAATCTCATAATCAAAAGTCCAGTTGTCGAGAACGATATTGGAATCGTTTACTTCATGTCTGAATTCATCCACGGTCAAAGGCGGATCAAACTGGCACAGATCAATGGTCTGCTCGTAAACGTTGTTGCACATAGTGAAGCAATGATATCTTCCGTCGTCGAGAATCAGGAACAGCGTGATATCAAATTCAATCATGATCCTGACCCGGTTGAAATTTAAAATCTCGTCAGTCCTGAGCACCTTTACTTTGAAATCATCAATTGCCACCACATGGCGTCCGGGCGCTAATAATACTGTTCCCGGCCCCGTCACATCGCAGGGTGTCTCCGGGAGTGGTACGCAGATACAATCTTCCAACACCTTGGCCTGTCTGGAAATGTATTTGGCTTTAACAACATTCGCAAACAAGTCAAGCCTGCAACCCTCAGGAAACTCACACTTTAGGTCCGACATTTGACTTTCCCCTCCTTTTTTCTCTAATATTCTTTGACCTCGCCGGTCTGCGGCAGAAATTTGTCAGGCCAAATTTCTACGTTATATTATGAGAAAAGGGGGTAATGTGTGATT
>DATMYB010000583.1:0-4048 GCA_035561215.1 Syntrophomonas sp.
TAATAAGCGCAATCTATACATCGGCGGTTCCACGCTTGCATATTTATTTGAGATATGCTTCTATGATTTAAAGGGGGGAGTAAACGTGGGTTGGAGAAACCGGAAATTAAACCTTGGGCACGGAACCGCAAGCCATTATGCAACCCGGTTTATCGCCTTGACCGTTTGCGCTCTCCTGATAGCGGTTTCTCTCTCTGCGGGCGCCTTCCTTCTAACCCATGCGCACCATGTGCATGACCACGACGGCCCCCATGGAAATTGTACAACCTGTGCCCACATTTGGGCTGCCAATCAACTGCTTAAGCAGGTCGCTGCCGCTGCAGACGATGCGACCAGCGCCAACGTCGTTCTGGTTGCATTGCAAACAATACTGCCCGCTGCTTTTATTGACACCGTCCTTATTACTCTCGTCAACTTAAAAGTCCGACTGAATAATTGAAAACCTTGCGCAAGGGAATATGTTGCCGGCTGGGTAAACGAGATTAGTATGCTTCCGGCAGGCATACGTACGCCCTTATATAGTTGTGCCCGATAATAAAATAACATGCGGAGGTAATTCAATGAAAAAAGTCTCAGCCTTATTTCTGGTGGCCGTGTTGCTGCTTTCCGCTGTCCTGTCCGGATGCAGCCGGAAAGACAGCCCGGTAAACGGCAGCGCCGGAGAAAAAACGGGAAAGAACGATAAACTCACTATTGTTGCCACCATTTTTCCGCCTTATGATTTTGCCCGGCAGATTACAGGCGGAAAAGCCGGGGTCACTATGCTTCTGCCTCCGGCTTCGGAAAGCCATTCTTTCGAGCCGACGCCCCAGGACATCATTACCATCCAGAATTGTGACGTGTTTATTTATGTCGGCGGCGAGTCGGACCAGTGGGTAAACAAAGTACTGGCGTCCATGGATACCAGCAAAATAAAAATCATCACGCTGATGGACTGCGTCGATGTGGTGGAAGAAGAGACGGTGGAGGGCATGCAGCCTGAAGAAGGAGAAGAAAGCGAACCTGAGCAGGCGGAAGAACCTGAATATGACGAACATGTCTGGACTTCGCCTCAAAACGCAATGAGGATCGTGCAAAAGATTTCCGACGCGCTTTGCACCGCCGATACCGTTAATGCCGCTTACTACCAAGCAAACACGGCGGCCTATTTGTCACAGCTAAGTCAACTGGATGCGGAATTCCGGGACGTGGTGGCTCACGCCCAGCGCAAGACGATCGTATTCGGAGACCGTTTCCCGTTCCGTTATTTTACGGAAGCCTACGGCCTGCAGTATTACGCTGCTTTTCCCGGCTGTTCCACCGATACGGAGGCCAACGCCCAGACCGTCAAATTCCTGGTCGATAAGATCAAGGCGGAGAAAATACCGGTGGTATTCCACATTGAGCTTTCGAATCAGAAAATGGCGGAGGCCATAAGCGAAGCTACCGGCGCCAAAGTACTGCTTCTGCACGCCTGTCACAATATATCGAAAGACGATTTCGAAAAGGGCATAGGCTACGTTGATCTGATGAAGAAGAATGTTGCCAGCTTGAAGGAGGCGCTGCAGTAAAATGGCGTTAATAACCTGCCGGGACGTTTCCTTTGATTACGAAGGAAAGACTGCTGTCAGTGAACTGAATTTTGAAGTCTGCAGCGGCGATTATATCAGCGTGGTCGGCGAGAACGGTTCCGGCAAAAGTACGTTGATAAAGGGCTTGCTAGGTCTTAAAACGCCGCAAACGGGACAAGTTTTTAGGGGCGATGGCTTGAGGCCGAACGAGATAGGCTATCTTCCCCAGCAGACCGTCGTACAAAGGGATTTTCCCGCCAGCGTGCACGAGGTCGTCCTTTCAGGACGCCTCGGCGCCCGCGGGATACTGCCGTTTTATTCACGGATGGATAAAGCTGTCGCGGAAGAGAACATCAAGCGGCTTGAGTTGGGCCATTTGCGGAATCTATGTTATCGGGAACTTTCAGGCGGACAACAACAGCGGGTGCTGTTGGCACGGGCGCTATGTGCCGCGCAAAAATTGCTGCTGCTGGATGAGCCCGTGGCAGGACTTGATCCTGTAATTACCGGAGAGTTTTACCGGTTGGTAGAGACAATAAACCGCGCAACGGGAATGACCGTTATTATGATTTCCCATGATATCCCCAGCGCGATCAAATATGCCAGCCATATCCTGCATTTAAAAAACCGCCAGGTTTTTTTCGGAAGTACCGAGGATTACTTAAACTCCCGCGTGGGAGCAGCTTTTTGGGAGGAGGAAGGAAATGATTGATACGCTGGTCGAGATGTTTTCTTATACTTTTTTGATGCGTGCGGTTATTGTCGGCCTGCTGGTCTCCCTGTGCGCCGCTTTGCTGGGCGTGAGCCTCGTGCTGAAGCATTATTCCATGATCGGCGACGGTTTGTCCCGGGTAGGTTTCGGAGCGCTGGCTGCCGCCACGGCCATGAATGCCGCCCCGCTTACGGTCTCTATTCCCGTAGTCGTATTGGCGGCATTCCTGCTGCTGCGCCTCAGTGAAAACAGCAAGATCAAAGGAGATGCCGCCATCGCTTTGATCTCCACCAGCGCGCTGGCCATCGGCGTGATGATAATATCGGTAACAACCGGAATGAACACGGATGTGTGCAATTACATGTTCGGCAGTATTCTGGCCATGAGCAGGGACGATGTGATCCTTTCCGTGGTCCTTGCCGTGGCGGTGCTGATCATGTTCATCTTATTTTATAATAAAATATTCGCGGTCACCTTTGACGAAACCTTTGCCCGCGGCACCGGGGTCAAGACCGGGGTGTACAATATGCTGATCGCTTTTTTAACGGCGATCACCATTGTTTTGGGAATGAGGATCATGGGCGTACTTTTGATCTCCAGCCTTATTATTTTCCCGGCACTGACTTCGATGCGGGTGTGCAAAACCTTCAAAAGCGTGACGATTGGTGCGGCGGTTGTTTCGACGGTGTGCTTTTTTATCGGCGTTCTCATCTCCTATATGAAGGCTACGCCAACGGGAGCAAGCGTAGTGATCGTAAACCTGGCGGCGTTTTTGCTGTTTTGGGTGGCAGGAATGGTTCCCTGGAAAAGTTGTTGGCAGGGATTACGTTTGCTAATTTCGGACAGGGTACTGTGCCATTCACTTTTGGATAAAGGACGCAGGATGAATTTTCATTCTGCAAGGGGTCGTCACGAAGCATAGCCGCAGCTATGGTGAGCGACGACAACACAGCAGATGGGAATTCAGACCAGTCATTTGCCGAAATGTGAGTGGCACAGTACACTACGAGGAGGGATGCAGCATGAAAAAAGCCGTGATACTTTTTCTTATATGTTTTTTGGCAGTACTGCCGGGGTGTCAAAGCAAACCGGCAGTTAACCAGACGGCAAAGAACGCCAACGGTACTCCGGCGGTGAACCTGCCGGCTAATACGGACAAGAACGCAAACGCGGATACATCCGGAACCGGCTCTATTCCCGCCCATGACAGCCTGTCAGATGGATCGGGGGATTCGGTTCAGGCTAGCGACGATGACATGATCGTGATAAAAGAAAAAATGTTTGTTGCCCAGACCAATGATATCTACTTTAACGCGCAAGATTATCTCGGCAAAACGATTAAATACGAAGGCATTTTTAACGAATTCGTGGAAACGGAAGGTGGAACCACCTATTATTCCGTTATCCGCTACGGGCCCGGATGCTGCGGAATTGATGCCAACTCGGGATTTGAGGTCCGCTGGGAGGCAAATACGAAAAAAGAGTATCCCCAACCAAACGATTGGGTGGAAGTGGTTGGCGTTTTAGAAAGATATAAAGAAAATGATTTCGAGTACCTGCGGCTGAACCTGGTATCTTTAAAGGTGCTTTCGGTACGGGGGGCGGAATATGTGTCTCAATAACGGCGGCGGCAATGCCCGCAACCAAGCGGCAAAGGGCGGATAAATAAACGATACATTAAAGACGGGAAGCAAGGCGAGAACCGGCTGCGATTTGCACAACTTGAACCGGGATTGCAAAAACTTATGGCTGCGATAAAATAGTTATATTTTTCACAGCCATAAGT
>DATMYB010000584.1:0-3006 GCA_035561215.1 Syntrophomonas sp.
ATAATTTCCGCTAAAGCCGAGCCGGATAGCATTTGCGATAAACCAAAAAACAAAATATATCGTACCTTTCACACGGGGGAAAGACCATGAGAAGCCTTAAAATTACTATGTTTCGAGGCTTTTTTATTTGCCCTCAAACACCAATACACCATCAAATGTTATCCATGTTATCAAAAATACCCGTGTCCTCAAAAGGTGCAAAACCCCCGATTGTTGCAAAAATGTTATCAAAATCCACGAACGGGATATAAAGCGCCTTAAAGGAATACGGGAAAAAACATGAAAAGGAGGCTCAAACCATGCAAACCAATCTTTACGCCAACGGTATTTTGCTTCTGTCCGGCGAAATCAGCAGGAACAAAATCATTCTTGAATAAACTTTGAAGCTGTCCTGTACTTGCAAGCATAGCATTTGGCTAGCCAAATACCACTTTCTAAGGGGCAAGCCACCTAACACCCCTGCGCTGGCATACCTAATTATGTTTAGCAAAGAAATCATTTTCCAATTTCAAAGTAAGTAATGAACAATCCGCAAATTTTTTTGTTTTTTCCCTTGACGTCCACTACATCATTGTAGTAAGATAAGGTCACTACATAGGTGTAGTAAAATTGTCGCAGACGTGCGGCAATGAACGGAGGGTGTACACCATGACCAATTTTCAAAAACTATCGGAAACGGAAATGGAAGTGATGCAGATTATCTGGGCATCCGGCCATCCCATTACTTCCGGCGAACTGCTTGACATTTTTGCGCGGAACAAAGGTAAGGAGTGGAAAGGGCAAACAATGGCAACCTTTCTGGCAAGGCTGGTTGAGAAAGGCGTCCTGATTTCCACAAAACAACAGGGCCGCACGAATTTCTATGAGCCTCGTATGTCGCCGGAGGAATACCGGAGACAGGAAGCAAAGAGCCTGCTGGAAACGCTGTATGAGGGTTCGGTCAAAAACTTCCTGACAACGCTCTATGACGGCAAAGAACTGACGAAGGATGAAATAGCCGAATTGAGGCGCTGGTTCGCAGAAAAGGCAGGTGAGAAAAATGGGTAATCTGTTGTCAAATCTCCTTGCCATGTCCATTGCGGGAAGCGTGGTTGTCGGGTTGCTGCTGCTACTTCGACCTATAACGGTGAAAATCTTTCCTGCTAAGTGGCAATACGGAATTGGGAAAATGGCAATCGCTTTTTTTCTCCTGCCCGTTTTCCTCTTTGCCAAAAATCTCCCTTTGGTTCAGCCTGTCATAGAAAGCTATCCTGCCGAACCGTCTACCATCCAGAAAGCACTACCCGAACTACCATCAAACAGTTTTGTGGATGCAATGGATACCCTGATGGAAAAGCATTTGACGGTTGAACTGATACAAGCGGTTTTGTTCATTTGGCTTGTGGGTACGATGGTATTTGCCGGATGGCATTTCTATTGCTACCGCAGATTTTCTAAACAGCTTCGGACTGACAGCTTCCCCGTACCGGACGATACCGCAACCGCCGTCCTGCTTTCCTCATGCAAAGCGGCGTTAGGCATCCGCGGTGAAGTAAAACTCATGCAGAACTGTAAAATCGCAAGCCCTATGCTTGTGGGCCTGCGCCGCTCCATGATACTGCTGCCCGCTTCAAACATGCCGGAAATCGACTTGAAGCTGGTATTGACCCATGAACTTACACACCTGAAACGCAAGGACTTATGGGTGAAAATGTTTGCCCTGGCTACGGGAACGCTGCACTGGTTTAACCCTCTTGCCTATGTTCTTCGCAAGGATATAAGCACATGGGGCGAGCTGTCCTGTGACGAGGCGCTGGCGTCCGAAATGTCCCGTGAGGAAAGAAAACTTTATGGCGAGGCCATCCTGAACACACTGGATAACCATTCCGGCATGAACACGGCTTTTTGTTCTTCTTTATGTGAGAGCAGAAAGCACATCGAAAGGAGATTAACTATGGTGTTAAATGTTAAGAAAATGAAGAAGCATATTGCGGTGTTTGCTGTTGCGGCGATTCTTGTAATTGGCGCTACGGGAATTGCTGTCGCTGCTTACGCCGCTGATAATACCTCTTATAATGATTCGCAAGAACCCATCATTAAAACAACAGGTGCAACTATCACCCCTTCTTCCGTAGACTTTGGAACACACCTGGACGTAGAATTGACAAAAGGTGGCGCCTTTGTTGTCGGGCGGGAAACCTGGGATAAAGGTGACGAAATCATATTCCGCATCAGTACTGACGAAGATATGGAATTATATGTAGGGATACTCCCGGCCGAGAGTATGGACAGCGGTTTCGGATATAACGACTACGGGCGGTTCATTCAGAAAAAAATTGAAGTAAGCTCTACTGTGCAAGAGGTATCGTTCATTGTACCTGAAACCGGGGAGTATGGAATCGGCGTTCAGCATATCAAAGATGATGCAACGACTCCAATAGGCGCGAACGGAACCGTTACCTTTGCCCTTGAGATTAACCAAAAGTTTGAAAATTCACTCGTTGTAGAGGGTTATAACCCGAACAATACGGAGGACACTCCCAAACCGGATGCTTCCAAGTTGACGGAAGTAATACCGAACGAGGAGGAGCAGAGAATATCTTCAAAAAAAATAGAAGAAATCCCATTGATTAAGCAGCAGGAACCGCTTACTGAACAAGTAAAAACGTTGTCGGAAGAAGAGATTGCTGGTATGAAAAGGTTTGAAACGGGAGTTGAAACGTTGATTTCTGTCAAGCTCTCCGACGAGCGCAAGTTCACGCCAGAGGAATGGCAGAAAATCTTGAAAAAGATTGAAAGCGGCGAGATCAGAGTGGAGCCCGAGTCCGAATAGCAATACAGTATAGTAAGCTGGCGGCAGTTGCCGCCAGCTTACTAACGTAAAATCATTATTGTGTTGCAATATTGTTATCAAACCTTACAAAGCAACCCGTAGAATTCTATGAGGACGTATAAGAAGAAAACGGCGGAAATCCTGATATATAAGGCTTTCCGCCATGTAGTTATAAAACCTTATACGGCTTTGTG
>DATMYB010000585.1:0-3575 GCA_035561215.1 Syntrophomonas sp.
ATGTAATAATTTATGAAGGAGGCTTATTATGGATTACCTGGTGCAGAAATCATACCGATGGTACATGTCACAGTTGACCTTCCCTGAGCTTCTCAACCGCAATGTCACTCAATTCCCCGCCAAAAAAGCGCAGCTGTGGAAAAGCAAGCAGGGTGACATCGTTTCCCTTACTTACGCCGGACTGGGCAAGGCGGTAAAAGAAATTACCTGCGGCTTGATGGAATTGGGCGTCAATCCCGGGGATCGGGTAGCGATCATGTCCAATACCCGGCCGGAATGGATGTGGTGTGATTACGGCATCTTGTGCGCCGCCGGCATCACCGTCTGTATTTATCCTACCCTCAGCGCTCACGAAATGACTTATATAATGAATGATTCCGGCGCTAAAATCCTGTTTGTAGAAAAACAGGCCGATTTAGATAGAATTTTGGCTGTATCTTCCGATATCCCGACGCTGGAAAAAATAATCGTGATGGAAGCCTCCGACGATTTTGATCGCGAACCGGTCATGAGCCTCCCCAACCTTAGGAAATTAGGAGATCGACTGCTGATAAAAGACCGTTTTGCTTTTGAAAGAAGATGGCGCACCGTTAAATTGCATGACCGCATGACCATCGTCTATACTTCCGGCACCACCGGCAATCCTAAAGGCGCTGTTCACACCCATTCCAGCATCAACGCGGCGGTACTCCGTGATCTGACTTTTGCCCCCTTTATCGAAGAAGACTACGTACTGCTCTCTTTTCTACCCATTGCTCATACTTACGAAAGAGAATGCGGCCACGCTCTGGCCATGCAGACCGCCATCACCATTGCTTACTCCTCGCCCCAGACGCTGGTAAAGGATTTCGGTGATTTCCGGCCTCATGTGTTCATGTCCGTACCTAGAATATATGAAAGAATTTATATGACCCTGCGAGCTACCGCCTCTCAGTCGGCAGTCAAAAAAATGATTTTTAACCGGGCCATCGCCACCGGTCTGAAAGTGGTGGACACCATCACTGATGAGCAGGGCTTTATCGACGTTTACACCCACATGGACATAACCCGCAATGCCGGCCTTTTATTGAAGCTGCGCTATAAGCTGTATGAACGGCTGATATTCCGCAAAGTAAAAGAAACCATGGGCGGCAGATTTGTTTTCGCCTGCTCCGCTGCCGGCAGTTTGGCGGCGGAATTATGCAAGCTGTTTCTGGCCATGGGCCTGATCATTTATGAAGGCTACGGATCCACGGAAACCTGCAACACCATCAACATGAACCGGGTGCATCGGGTTCTGCCCGGCTCCGTCGGCCCTTTATGCCCGGGGGTGGATGGCTATATGGCCGAAGACGGCGAGTGGTGTGTGCGCGGCAACAATATTTTTCTGGAATATTGGAACAACCCTGAAGCAACCCAGGCGGCCTTTACCGAGGACGGTTTTTATAAGACCGGCGATATTGTGGAAATGCAGGCGGAAGGTTTTATAAAAATTGTGGACCGCAAAAAAGGTTTGATCGTTCTGGACACCGGCAAAAACGTGGCTTCCTCCAAAGTGGAGCAGGCTTTCTCCACCAGCAATTATGTAGACCTGGCTTTCGCCGTGGGCGACAATCAAAAATATATCGGCGCTTTGATTGTTCCCAATTTCGAGGAGTTCATGCTCATGTTCGAAGAGGCGGCGGTCACCTATGACGAATCCGCAGTCAGATACGTGGATGTCAACGGCGTGAAAACCGTGGCCGCAGTAGGCGGCGATTTCATCAACCAGCCTCTGTTACAGGAGCATATCGATACGGAAGTGCAAAGGATCAATGCGGAGCTGGAATCTTATGAGAAAATCAAAAAATACGTGGTCTTACACCGGCGTATTACCGAAGAATCAGGCGAAATGACCCCCACCTTAAAAGCCAAGCGCAAAGTAATATTAAACAACTTTGACCAGGAAATAAGCTCCTTGTTTATATAGAAATATTTTCGACCGGCCGGTGGTGTGCCGCCGGTCGGTCGAAAAGCTCTAAGCGCTATTCATCGCTCTGCTCCGTTATTCGCCAACATCATATCCGATCGCTATACCAACCATGACAAACAAGGTCGCCAGTCCATTGGCAACCGCGTTTATCTGCTCATCGGTGATGATTGCTATATCGAAAGCATTCAGCACCAGTTTGCACGCCCCTAGCAAGGCCAGATAAAAAGCCGGACTAACTAAACGTTTATATAACTTTTTCTTTTGATCCGCCGTCAAATTTATCCCTCCCCCGCTAAATGATCTAACCGTTTTACCCCTTCATCCCACTTCACCAGATATCCCAGTGCTTCCGCCCGTGCCCCCACCCATGCAAAATAGGGTCCACCAACTGATAAACTTCCCAGGACAACCGCACCGATGGGACACTCCCTATTTGATCTCTAGTGCCAGCATTTCGTTTCAAATATAGTTTACTTTCCATATTATGCTAGTTCTAACCAATGTGACTCCACCCCGCCAGCTTGACCTGCTGTCATATATATCAACCATTTAAAGCAACCACCTTCCCTAATCCCACAAAGATGTGACCAGAAGTACTTTAAAGCATTCTCCATATTAGTTGTTATCCAAAAGAGGAATCGCGTTAACAATTGGAGAAAGATTAAAATGGTTGCGTGAGCAGAAATCCTTCATCAAATTGAAGGGAGAAATATCATGAATAATGAAGACAAGATTATCCAGATACTTAACCTTCTTGTTAATGAGGTAAGCGGCTTAAAAGACGGGCAGGAAAATATGGTCGCTCGCCTGGATGGCGTGGATGGCCGCTTCGACAATATGGAAAATCGCATGGATGATCGATTCGATAAAATGGACATCCGTCTGGATGGCGTGGATAGCCGCCTCAACAAAATGGATAATCGTCTCGATACCATGGATGATCGCTTTGTTAAAATCGAAGGCCGTCTCGATACCATGGATAGACGCTTTGATAAAATAGATGACCGTCTCGATACCGTAGATTATCGTCTTGATAAAGTGGAAAACCGTCTCGGCGGACTGGAAAAAGGCCATCTTGGCCATACAGGTCAATACATTAACAGACAAGGTTGCTCACGTTGAAACCAAACTGGATAAATTAGAGTTCCGCATGGAAAATGAGGTTATTGACAAAATCAGAAGTCTTTATGATGCACGTGAAGTCCAGAATACTGTTAACGAAAAACTATTTCGCTCCTTAAACCGAATGGAAGCAAAACTGGATGCACTGCAGATGGAGACGCCAGCGTTTGCAGGTTCAAATAGAATTTAAAGAAAAGTCATGGGAAAGGGGTTATTTGTATGGATTTTAATGAACAACTAAGGCAATTTTCCGCAAGAGTCGAATCGTTGAAAGATCAAATTCAAACCGAAGAGGCCACCAAAACATCTCTAATAATGCCTTTCTTTCAGCTTTTAGGCTATGATATTTTTAACCCCACAGAATTCGTCCCAGAATATACTGCTGATGTAGGAATCAAAAAGGGCGAAAAAGTAGACTACGCCATATTTATTAACGACAAACTCAGCATTTTAGTTGAAGCAAAAGCTGTGACCGAAGATTTAAAAAAACATGGTTCACAGC
>DATMYB010000586.1:0-9356 GCA_035561215.1 Syntrophomonas sp.
GTATGGGGTTGTGATTTAACAGAAGAATATGTGAAAATTAATTCTAGTTATACTTCATAAATATAAAGATGAAATACCGCAAAGTCATTAAGCATTAAAAAAAAATCAGGTTGCTAATTTTATAAATGACTGCTATATCTGCAAAAGAGACCAAAATCAGGAATTTGCTGGGGGAATTACGAAGGACGCTATAAAGTATCCACATCTTTGTTCACAGTTTAAGATTGGTAGTTGACCGATTGTTAGTCCTGATATTCGGAAACGGTTATAAACAAGCTGTCTAAATCATAGCTTGTTCATAGCCGTTTTTTATTTTTGCATTGCATAAGGAAAATAACAATATGACCTGCCGCTATTTCCGGCCGGACCGGGACGAATACGAGGAGGGATAAGAATGCCGGGAGGAATGGATCTCAAAAACGAGGTCTTGGTTAACTCGACCTGTGCCTTGTGCGGGGCGTGTCTGGACTGGTGCCCGTACATAGCCAACCTGGAGGATCATCTGGTGCTGCGCTTCGACTGCAACGTGGCCGACGGGCGCTGCTATTCGGTGTGTCCCCGCACTTTTACCGATTGGCAGGCTGTCAGGGCCAAGTATTTGCCGGATGTGCCGGAGAATTATGAAATCGGTCCCTATCTGGAAGTTTGTCGAACCAAAGCCGCCCACCCGGTGGACGGGCAGCAGGACGGCGGTACGGTCAGCCGGCTGCTGCAGACCCTGTTGGAAGACCAAACCGTCACCGCGGTTTTGCTGACCGGCAGCGACGACCACCTGACGCCTCAGCCGTTTTTGAGCGGGGCGGCCGACGCGGTGGCCCAGGCGGCCGGTTCCCGTTTCCTGGCCTCCCCCGGACTGCGCAAGATCATCGAGGCGGAGAAAAACGGTGTGGGGCAACTGGCGGTGGTGGGGCGTCCCTGTCAGATCCAGGTCCTGCGCAAACTGGATTTTAACCGTCCCGACGCCAAACCGCCGCTGGAAATCCTGGCCATCGGCCTGTTCTGCATGTGGTCCCTGGACTGGCGCTTTAAAGATTATCTGCGGAGCCAATTCCCCGGCGAAGAGATCACGGGGATCGCCATTCCCCAGCACGGCGTTGAAGTCGCCACCGACCGGGGCGTCCATTCTCTTCCCGCCCAGGAGGTCAAGCAATTTATCAAGCCGGGCTGCGGCTACTGTATGGACATGACCGCGGAGCTGGCCGACCTCTCCGTCGGCGCCTTCGAGCCGGAAAAGGGCTGGAACACGGTGCTGGTACGCACCCGTAAAGGACAGGAGCTCCTGCAGCGGGCCCTGGAGCAAGGCAAGCTGGAGCGGGCGGACTATCCCACCGGGGAACTGCAGCGGCTGCAAGGAGCCGCCCTGGGTAAAAAGCAACGGGGCCTGGAGGCCGCCCGGACCGCCTTCGCCGGCGGAGTCAAACCCTTTATCGATTTGGAGAACAAATGGTCCCAGCAGGTCAAAAACTTGGCGGAAGGGGCGGTGAAGTAGAATGGAATGGATGATTACTGCCGATCAGCCGGGCAAAACCTGCTTGCTGCAGGGGAACGAAGCCATCTGCCGGGGAGCGGTGGAAGCCGGCATCCGCTTCGCCGCCGCTTATCCCGGCTCGCCCTCCTCGGAGATCCTGACCATGCTGGGGCATGTGGCCGCGGATACGGGGATCTACGCGGAGTGGTCCGCCAATGAAACCTGCGCTCTGCAGGCCAGCCTGGGCGCCTCTTTCGTCCAGGTGCGCGCCCTGTGCGTAATGAAGCAAAACGGTTTGCTGGTGGCGGGGGACGCCCTGCACAGCGCCTCCCTGGCCGGGGTCAAAGGCGGGGTGGTGCTGGTGGTGGCCGACGATCCCAGCGCCCACTCCAGCACCAATGAATTCGACAGCCGCCATCAGGCCCGTGCCGCCGCCGTACCCATGCTGGAACCGGCCAGCGCCCAGGAAGCCAAGGATATGGTCAAATGGGGCTTCGAGCTGTCGGAACAGCTGCAGCAGATCATCATGATCCGCACCGTGACCCGCATCAATCACGGCCGCAGCGGGGTGATCCTGGGTGAGCTGCCCCAGCAGAAGCAGTCTCCCGCCGTCATCGGCGAGTGGGACCGGATGGTTTCCATCAACTGGTTCAAAGACGCCCAACTGGCCAAAATCGATCAGGCCCAGACCATCTTCGAGGACTCTCCCTTTAACGCTTACCGGGGGCCGGAGCAGCCCGAACTGACCATCGTCACCTGCGGAACCGGCTGGCTGTACAGCCTGGAAGCGGTGGCGTCTCTCGGTTTGCAGGACCGGGTGGGGGTCGTAAAGCTCGGTACTACCTGGCCCCTGCCGGAGAAATTCCTGGTCCGGCATCTGGCTCAAGCCACAAGCGTCCTGGTGGTGGAAGAGGTGGACCCCTTCCTGGAACAGAATGTGGCCGCCCTCATCGCCTACCACCCGGAATTAGCGGTGGAACTGATGGGGCGGCAGGGACAGCAGGCCCTGCCCCGGGGCGGCGAACTGAACCCCGACGTGGTGCGCAGCGCTTTGGAGAAATTGACCGGCGCCGCCCCGGTCCAACCGGACGCCGTCGTTATCGCTGCCGACGAAGCCGTGGCCCTGCCGCCGCGGGAATTGACCTTTTGCGCCGGCTGCCCCCACCGGGCTTCCTTCTTCCTGCTGAAACAAACCTTGCGCCTCCAGGAAGGCCAGGGAGTGGTCATGGGAGACATCGGCTGCTACACCATGGGCGGCCAAAGAGCCGGCCATTATCTGTACAGTTTCCTGTGCTGCATGGGCGGCGGCATCAGCGCCGCGGAAGGGCTGGGGCAGATGACCCGTTTCGGCTTCAACCAGCCGGTGCTGGCCCTGGCGGGGGATTCCACCTTCTTCCACACCTGTCTGCCGGCCCTGGTCAACGCCAAATATAATAATTCCGACATGCTGTTCGTGGTGCTGGACAATTCCGCCACGGCCATGACCGGCTTCCAGCCCCATCCCGGCATCGGCCTGACCGCCATGGGCCGGCACGCCGAGCCGGTCTCGATCCAGGCAGTGGCGGAAGCTATCGGCTGTCCGGTCACCGTGGCCGATCCCTTCGATATCGACGGAACCACCAGGATCGTCTACGAATTGATCCAACGGCCGGGACTGAAAGTTTTGATCCTGCAGCAGGAATGCGCTACCCTGGCGGTGCGCCGCCGCACCCAGGCCCGGGTATGGGTGGAACCGGAACTGTGCCGGGGAGACGAATGCGGCTGCGGCCGTTTCTGCAGCCGCATCTGGGGCTGTCCCGGCAACATCTGGGATTACGAGGCCGGCAAGGCCAAAATCGACGAGGTGGTCTGCGTGGGCTGCGGCGTGTGCGCGTCCCTGTGCCCGGCCGGAGCCATCAAAATGGAAGGGGGCGAGCCTTGTGCGTAAAACCCTGACGAAAGATCCCCTCAATATCATTATCTGCGGCGTCGGCGGCCAGGGCAACATTCTGGCCGCGGAACTGCTGGCCTCCGCCTTGGTGGAAAAAGGATATTTTACGTCGGTGGGGGAGACCTACGGAGCCTCCCAGCGCGGCGGCTCGGTTATGAGCCATATCCGGGTGTCGGCGGCCACCGAGTACGGCGTGCTGATCCCGCTGCGCCAGGCGGATATCATCGTCTCCTTCGAACCTACCGATACCCTGAGAGTGGCCCGGGAGTACGCCCATCGGTCCACCGTGATCATCACCGATTCCCGGCCCAATTATCCCCTGGGGGTACTGATCGGCGAAGCCCAGTATCCCGAGCTGGAAGCGATCACCGCGGAGCTGGGCAAAATCAGCGGCGCCGTCCACATGGTGGAAGCCACCCGGCTGGCGGTGGAAGCGGGCAACAGCCAGGCGGCCAATATTTTGCTGACCGGGGCATTGCTGGCGCTGCCCCAGATGCCCATCGGCCCGGAGGATTACGAACCCATGCTGGAACAACGCTTCAGCGGCCATGCCCTGGAATTGAACCGCCGGGTGTTTGCCCTGGGATACCGGCAGCTTTAAAAAGCCAAAGGAGGAGAAGGATGCAGGGACTGAGCAAGGATCTTACCGCCCTGCTGGGACCGACCCAGGTATTGTCCCAGCCGGAGGAAATGCTGGCCTATGCCAACGACGCCACCCACTATTTTAAGAGCCGCCTTCCCGATGCGGTGGTTTTGCCTCACACTGCCGAAGAAGTGGCGCGGGTGATGAAGTACGCCTTTGCCAAGGAAATCCCGGTCACGCCCCGGGGTGCGGGCAGCGGTATGGCCGGCGGCTGTACGCCGGTCCACGGCGGCATCGTCATGGATATGAAACGGATGAACCGGATTCTGGAAATCGACGGCGGCAACATGACCGCCAAAGCCGAAGCCGGGGTGGTGCTGGAAAAATTTCAGCGCACCCTGGAGAAACAGAAGCTGTTTTACCCCCCCGATCCCCAAAGCGCCAGCGTCTGCACCCTGGGAGGAAACGTAGCCACCCGCGCCGGCGGGCCCCGGGGCGTCAAATACGGCACCACCGGCAACTATGTCACCGGCCTGGAAGCGGTGCTGCCGGACGGCTCTATTCTTTCCGCCGGCGGCAAGTTCGTCAAGCAATCCGTGGGTTACGATCTCACCCACCTGCTGACCGGTTCGGAAGGAACCCTGGGGGTCATCACCGAGGTGAACCTGCGCCTGCTGCCTTTGCCGGCCGCCAACCGCACCGTGGTCGTGGTGTGCGAGACCCTGGAACAGGCGGCAGAGATCGTGGCCGGGATCATCGCCCGCGGCGCGGTGCCGGCCATGATCGAGTTCCTGACCAAGCTGGCCATCACGGTCATGAACAATTACTTCTCCCCGCCGCTGCCCGCCGACGGCGAAGGCTATCTCTTCATGTATTTTGATGGCACCGAGGCCCAGGTTGAATATGAAGCCGCCCTGGTAGGCGACATTTGCCGGGATATGGGCGCCCGGGAAGTCCGACTGATCGAAGATCCCCAAGTGGCGGCGGTGTATTGGAAAGCCCGCGCCAACGTCTACCCGCTGATCCAGACCATATTTGCCCAGGCTACCACCGAGGATCTCACTGTGCCCCGCAACCAGTTGCCGGAACTGGTACGGGCGGTGCAGGCCATTGCCGCCGAGGAGGGCGTCATGATCGGCCTGGCCGGCCATGCCGGCGACGGCAACATGCATCCTTCGGTGCTGTTTACCGAAGTAAACCCCGACCTGCTGGCCAAAGCCAAAATCGCCATCGACCGGCTCATCCGTGCCGGGCTGGGGATGGGAGGCACCATTTCCGGCGAGCACGGCATCGGCATCCATAAAGCCGAATATCTGGCCTGGGAGCTGGGAGCGACCCAGATCGAACTGATGAAGCGGATCAAACACGCCTTTGACCCCAAAGGCATCATGAATCCCGGCAAAATATGGATGGAGGAGGGCGAGGCCAATGTTTAAACTGGAAGAATACGAGAGCATAATGGAGAAATGTTCCCATTGCAATTATTGCCAGTCCACCTGCCCGTCCTATCAGGCGGCAATGAACGAAAGCGCCGCCTCCAAAAACCGCCTGCTGATCGTCCGGGAAATGCTGGCCCGCGAGCGTCTGCCCTTTACCGCCCGCGCCCGGGAGATTCTGGACGATTGCCTGCTCTGCACCAATTGCGCCGAAACCTGCAGCAGCAAAGTGCCTTTGGACGACATTTTCATTGCCGCCCGGATTAAATTGGGGCAAAAGGGGACCGGCGTCAAGCAGATGGTCATGAGCAAAATGCTGCGTCAGCGCGGGGTGACCGGCGCCCTGGGCAAAGCCGGAGCCCTGGCCCAAAAATTCGGCATAGCCAGTAAAGAGATGCCGCCCCTGGCCAGCCAGCCCTTTGATAAAAAGTACTCCGGAATTTATGCCCCGACCGGGGAAATCAAACGGAGGGTGGCCTATTTCGTGGGCTGCGGCACCAATTTCTTCTTCCCCGACACCGGCGAGGCGGTGGTCAAAGTCCTGAACCACAACGGCATGGAAGTGGTGATTCCAGCGGGACAGGTGTGCTGCGGCATTCCCGCTCTGGGGGAAGGGGATCTGGAAAGCGCCCGGGACATGATGGCGGCCAACATCAACCTGCTGGCCGGGGTGGAGGCCGACGCCATCGTCACTGACTGCACCTCCTGCGGCATGATGTTCAGGGAGAAGGCGGCCAAATGCTTCGACGCCGACGATCCCATCCAGGAGAAGATCGCGGCGGTGGCCGGCAAAATGTGGGAAGTCACTGACTATCTGAACCAGCAGGGCCTGGCGGCGCCGCCGGGAGAACTGGCTCTTACCTGGAACTATCATGTGCCCTGTCACCGCAACTGGTCCCCCACCGTCAAGGACGCGCCGCGGCAATTGCTGGCTCAAATCCCCGGAGCCCAACTGCGGGAGCTGGATAACCCGGAACAATGCTGCGGCGGCACCGGGACCTATTTCATGGAGCACCGGGAAACCGCCCAGAAGATTCGGGGGCTGCGTTTGCAGGACATCGAGCAGACCCCAGCCGACGCCCTGCTGACCCAGTGCCCAGTATGCCGCTTCTATATCGGCTTCCAGGTCAAAGACCGGGAAATCGCCCACCCCATCAAAATCCTCGCCCGCGCCTACGGGCTGTAGCCAGGAGGGCGGGGGAAACCCCGCCCCCACCTTTACCACCCCTGTTCTGTTGCCGCGACGAAACGCTCCTTGATATAGACAAACGCCGAATTTCAGGTCAACTGGACCTGAAACGAATTGATTTGTTGCCAGCAAGTGCATATAATAAAATCAAGGATTGCATTGAATCCAATGCATTGCGAAAAGGAGAATTGCAATATGGAACTTGCAAAAATCACCAAGCGCGGGCAAATCACCATTCCCGCCGAAATTCGTAAAAAGCTGGGCGTAAAGGACGGTGATAAGGTCATTTTCATTGAGGAAAACGGACGCATCATCATTGAAAACGCCGCGATGATTGAGCTGAAGGATGCGCAGGATGCTTTTGCCGGAGAAGCGGAACGGCTGGGACTAAAAACGGAACAGGACGTTGTGGATATGGTGAAAGGGGTGCGCCGCGAGGTCCGGGAGGAACGCCATGCGCGTAATGATTGACAATGAGAGATTGCCTTGGCGTGTTTACTTTGCTTTCTCCAGGGGAAAATACTGTAAAATAGCTGCTGCATACCGGAGGTATGAATTTGACTGACATAAAAACGCAGATCGAAGCATTGCGGGAGGAGATCCGCCGCCACGAATACCGTTATTACGTGCTGGACGACCCGCTGATTACCGATGCCGAATACGATAGCTTGATGCGTGAACTGGTGCAACTGGAAGAGTCGCACCCCGAACTGGTCAGCCCTGATTCGCCCACGCAGAGAGTGGGCGGCAAAGCCTCTGCGGTCATGCAGCCGGTGCGCCACCGCAGCCCGCTGCTGAGCCTTGACAATGCCTTTTCCCTGGGCGACCTGCTGGATTTCCACCGGCGGGTCCAAAAAACCTTAAGCGGCGCGGAGGGGGATACGGGGCGAAGCGCCGCGGACATACCGGTGGAGACCCTTGCCAACGGTTCTTTATTTGACGAAGAGCGGGAGCCGGAAAGGGCCGTTCCATCCGCTTACCTGACGGAGCTGAAAATAGACGGGCTGACCATCGCCCTTATATACGAAGACGGGGTTTTGACCAACGCCGCCACCCGCGGCGACGGGACGGTGGGCGAGGACGTGACCCTGAATGTGCGCACCATCAAGAGCATTCCTTTGAAACTAAAACATCCCTTGCCCCGGCTGGAAGTGCGGGGCGAAGTGTACCTGCCCAAAAATGAATTCGTCCGGCTGAACCAGGAACGGGAGGAGCGCGGCGAAAGGGTGTTTGCCAATCCCCGCAACGCGGCGGCCGGCTCTCTGCGCCAGCAAGACCCCGGCGTTACCGCCGCCCGGTCCCTGTCGGCTTTTATTTACGATATTACTTATATAGAGGGCGCCCCGATCGCATCCCAGGGTGAAGCGCTGGAATTTCTGCGCACCCAGGGATTTCCCGTCAATCCGGAGTATGAGTACTGCGCGGACATGGAAGCGGTATACGCATACTGCCGCCGTTTTGAGGAGAGCAGGCACGATTTGCCTTACGAGATCGACGGGGTAGTGGTCAAGCTGAACGATTTCGCCGTCCGGCCGCTGCTGGGACAGACCGCCAAGAGTCCGCGCTGGGCCATTGCCTATAAATTTTTAGCCGAAGAAAAGGAGACCCGGTTGCTGGATATCGAAATCAATGTGGGGCGCACGGGCATCATTGCCCCTACCGCCCTTATGGAACCGGTGACTTTGGCCGGAACCACCGTCAGCCGCGCCAGCCTGCATAATTTCGATTTGATCCGGGACAAGGATATCCGCATCGGCGATCTGGTGCTGGTGCACAAAGCCGGAGACATTATTCCCGAGATCATCCGCCCGGTGACGGATAAACGCATCGGCGGGGAAAAGGTGGTCGTACCGCCGGAGAACTGCCCCGCCTGCGGCAGTCGCGCGGTCAGATTCGACGGCGAGGTGGCCCTGCGCTGCGAGAACATCAACTGCCCGGCCCGGCTTAAGGAGAGCCTGATCTTTTTCGCTTCCCGGACGGCCATGGACATCGAAGGCATGGGTCCGGCCCTGGTGGAGCAACTGGTGGAACGGGAACTGGTGCGGGAAATTGCTGATATTTATGCGTTGAAAGCGGAACAAATCGCCGCCATCGACCGGATGGGGAACAAATCGGCGCAAAACATCATCAACGCCATCGAAGCTTCCAAAGACAGACCGCTGCATCGCCTGCTGACCGCTTTGGGGATCAGGCACATCGGGGCCAAGACCGCCCGCCTGCTGACCCGGGTGATCCGGCATATGGATGATTTTTATCAGGTCACGGAGCCGCAATTGCTGGATATCCCCGAAGTGGGACCGAAAATGGCGGACAGTCTGCAGAGCTTCTTCGCGGAGCCCCGCAACCGGGAGGGGCTGGCGCGATTGCAGCAGGCCGGTCTGAATATGCATGAGGGCGGCGACGATACCGTCGCTCCGCAGCCTCTGGCCGGCAAGACATTTGTCCTATCCGGTGCCCTGGAGTCCATGGGACGGCAGGAAGCTACGGAAAAGATCGAGGCCCTGGGAGGCAAAGTCAGCGGCAGCGTCAGCAAAAAAACCGCTTATTTGTTGTTGGGCAGCGAACCGGGCAGCAAATACGACAAAGCGCTTCAGTTGGGCGTGGAGATCATGCCGGAGGAAGAATTCCTGGCGCTGTTGAGCCAATACGAGTAGTCTGCGTCATCTATAATTTTGGCCGGCATAGACTAATAACGACTGCAATATCCAAATAAATTTGCTACTATTAAAATCAGATACCCTGCAAAAACC
>DATMYB010000587.1:0-6024 GCA_035561215.1 Syntrophomonas sp.
TGTTTATACATTCCACAAACGAATTATTCGTTTTTGTAGTGGAATCTTGTTTAAATTTGTTTTTGTTGATTAATGCTATTGTAGATACGTTACATCTGATTTAGCAAGCTATCCCAAAGAAATAGATTTATAATATAGCATAGATGCAGAGCGTCCAAAAAGCTCAATAGCTGCGTTATTAAGGGAATCCCGTTCAATCGGCGTACCTTATGTACGCCTCAATCACGGTCTTCCCTTAATGCCTTGCTCTTGAACTTTTTTGATCGCTCTGACGAATTTTAACTTTTTAGACAGTTTGCATTGAGCAGATGAAAGGAGCTTAACCATGATTGAATTTGATCATGTCAGCAAGCACTTCGGCAGCGTACAGGCCCTTGACCAGGTGAATCTGCAATTTGGTCCGGGTAAAGTGATCGGCCTGTTCGGCCCGAACGGAGCCGGCAAATCCACGACCATGAAAATGATTGCCGGTTTGAATCAACCGGATAAGGGACATATCTTAGTGGATGGGCTTAATCCCCGGCAAAGCCGGGACAAAGTGGCTTTTCTGCCTGAAATCGATCACCTCTACGGGTGGTGGACATTAAAACAGGCCGCCGGTTTCATCCGCAGTTTTTATTCCGACTGGGATCAGGAAAACTACCTGCAGTTGCTTGGTTCACTAAATCTGCAGGAAGATATGAAGATCGGCAAAATATCAAAAGGACAACGGGCCAAATGCAAACTGCTGCTGACTGTTTCCCGACACGCTTCTTATCTGCTGCTGGACGAACCGCTTTCCGGCATTGATCTGCTTACCCGGGAAATGATTATCGACACTCTCAGCCGGGATATTCGCTCCAGCGAGCAGACGATTATTATTTCCACCCATGAAATAGACGACGTTGAGAATCTGGTAGACGAAGTGTTTTTCATAGATCAAGGACGCATTATTGTCAGCGGCGCAACTGAAGATTTAAAAATCACCCGGGGCATGTCCCTGGTGGAAATCATGAAGGAGGCTTTCCGCAATGCTCAGTAACCGGCTTAAAATGTTCGGCAAACTTTACACTAAAGATCTGCATGAGGTAACGGTGGAGATCCTGATCGTAGTAATCGGCGTCGTATTAGTTACCGCCGGTTTTCTGCTGAATTCTGATACTCCTTCCCCTGTTTATATTTTTCCATTATTGCTGTTGCTGGGGCTGGCCGGTTTTTTGCCGCTGCTGTCTTCCTTCAAACTATTATACCGGGAATGGAGCCAGAATACCGTTTACCTGATCATGTCGCTGCCCGTGTCCGGAGCTATGATGCTGGGCGCCAAACTGGCGGTACTCATGACCCAGTATATAATAGGCACGGCGATGATCACGCTCAGCGCCTATTTGCTCTATACGACCAATCTATATCAATATTTCAACGCATTTTTGCCGCAGTTGGGCAATTACGATCTGGTCCACAATTTGCTTAACGTCTATGTAGCCGGACTGGTTTTTTTACTTTTTCTGTGCTGCAACAGCTTCTTCAGTCAGGTAACGGGCAGACTGAGCCGGCGCTTTTCCGGTTTGATTACCGCCGCTACTTTTATTGTTACGCTGATCGTATCCGACAGCATACTGGATATGATTAAAAACAGCAATTTAACCGGCGACATAAAAACTGCCCAAATATTCGGAGCTACAGGAAGTTTCTCCGCCAACTCGGTTATGTCTTCTTCCAGTCTAGGCTATTTGCTGCTGGCGGTGGTGCTCTTTGTCCTGGCCGCGGTAATTTATGATCGAAAATTGGAACTTTAATGGGCCGGAGCAATCGAATCTTGCCAAAAAAACCGACAGCCGTTATGCTGTTCAATGAAAGGTGATATTATATTTAACTCACAGCAATTTGCAGGGGGAGGAAACAAGATTGTACGCTGAAGACTCGATAAAACCAACAGGAACTAAAGCAGAAGCCGAAATTGCAGCGCTTCAGCAGGAAATCGCGGCGCTTAAGCAGCGGGAAAAGCAATTAATTGAGTCCAGTCAAAACCAGGCGGAAGAATTGCAGGAATTAAGGGAGCTGGCTTTAGCGGTACGCAAACATTTCAATAACAACCTTGCCGTCGAAAGATGTGCCGCTTGCAGCAGATGCGATTATGCGGAACTGGAAAAAGCCATGCTGCAATGCAAAGCGTTTACAAAAATAAGACTTTAGCAGGTAGTCTGTTACACCTAAAACTCTAATTCCCGCCGGATAAAATAAACTTGTAGATGTAACAACCTACCATTTACCCACCGTTTTGACAATCTTTTAAGCGCACCAGCGGTCCTTTTTCAAATAAGCATTCTATCAGCTCCGCCTCGCCGATCATGCCCCGCGGCCGATGCTGGCGGTCCAGTACCAGTACGATTGTGTAATAACCGGGGCGGGTTGATTCCAGTATGTCTTTAATCAGGGATTCTTCCAGGCCGACTACCTGACGGGAGGTCATAAATCCCTTACCGGCCAGCTCACTCTTTTTGTTGACCAGATAACGCATAAAGGCGTAACTTAGCATCAACCCTTCGCGACGAGCCGCCAGGAACAAGATGATTCCTGCCAGTACATAATTGGCGCCGCTTTGCTGCATATAGAAAAGGTAAATGCCGTATAAAACGATAGCCACTGCGATCGCTTTGCCCAGGCCGGCACTCACGGCAGTGGCCTTTTTGTAGCCGATATACAATGAAAGGATGGCGCGCAGGATTCTGCCGCCATCCAGAGGTAAAGCCGGCAAAAAATTAAATACTCCCAAAAAGAAATTAATTTGGATAAGCAGTGCGGTTTTCATCGGGAAAGGCGGCGGCAGAAAATGAAAAAACGCCGCCAGGGAAAGGCTCACGACCGGCCCGGCCAGCGCAATATATATCTCCCGGTCGGGATCAAGCCCGGTAAAATCATTCATTTTGGCCTGACCGCCGAAAGGCAGCAATTCGATTTCAGCCACTTTTACCTTCATCACGGCGGCCATTATGGTATGGCTTAGCTCATGCAGCAGCACCGAAGCAAAGATAATCAATATCTCGAGGCCCATGCCCAGATAAGTATAGACGGCGCAGAGCAGCAGAAACAGCCAGTTTACCCGGACCTTTACCCCGGCGATTTTACCGAGAATCATCGCTATTCAAAAATACTTTGCGGATTGACAGGATCGTTCTGGCTGCGCAATTCAAAATAAAATTGATCTCCCGTTGTGCCTATCAACTGTTCGATCAGCACCGGGTGGTCAACCTGCACTTCGATCTCCTGCAATCCTCCGTAAATAGACTCCAAATCTCCGGTATGCTTGATTTTTACCGTATATTCCGAACTTTCTTTGGTAATTGACTGAACGATTCCCGGCAAGACGGATTTGACCGGGGTCTTTTCCTCAACCGTGAAATTCATGCCCGGATTAAAGGATTTGCTATTATGTTCCTCATCCCAGTAGGAGCCGAACTTTTTATCGATACTTATATATTCGCAGGGGGCCTTCAGTAAAGCGCGAGCGGAAGCCGGCAGTCCTTTAAGACTGCTTTGGTCCATGGAAGGGATAAAACGGCCGAAAACCTCAGAAAGATCATAATCGGAACCCATTATGTATCGCAGCACCGGTTCCACCGTCTGCTTGCCGGGGATGTTCGATTGCATGACCAGCCCCAGTACGGCCGCCAATACGATGACCATCAGAAGCCTGATTTTAAAACTAGCAAACACCAAGCTCACCACCTACTTTTTTATTAAATATATAGTAAGCTTGGCAATTTTATGTCAGCTTTGCATGAAGGCAAATACTGAATCTTAACCATTGATTCCACTGCCGAAACCTGATTTAATCATGTTGAATGTATAACATGAAGGAACACTTGACGTTTCCCCATGTGGGGTCTGGGACGGAATGTTTATATATTCAACGAACGAATTATATTTTTTTGCAGTGGAATCAACCATTTAGTTTATATCATATTCCACATCGATGGTTTGATTATGGCCGGGAGAAGGATCTTTCTGGGATTTGCGCACCACTTTTTCGTAAATATCGGCGGGCAGAAAGAAGCGCGACCAGGACAGAACCTGTTCGATATTTTTCAGCAGATTGGGCTTGCCATCCCAGTGCTGATACATTACCTGCGGGCTTATGCTGTTCATAAATCTCTTCAGAACCAGCGCCGCCAGCAGAACATCATCAACTTGACCAATAAAGGGGATAAAATCCGGCAAAAAATCCACCGGTGCTACAATATAAGCAGCCGTAGCCAGCAACAAGGCCTTTTCACTCGTCTTCACCCGGCTGTCGCGGGTGAGCCGGTAAAGCAATTTCAAATAGTTGGGTATCAGCATAATCGCTTCCCGCATTTTTTCCTGTGCCATATCTAGATCAATTCCTTCCTTGTTCATCCCGCTCTCCTCCCCCCGCCGGCTAAACTTTCGCCGGACTGCGTTGTCGTTGATCGCAATACGTCCAGTATTGCTTCCTCTCCACCTTGCTCTGCAGAAATTTCCCTCGACAAATAATATACGGACTTAGGGTTGACAGACTGCTAGAATACCAGTTTCTTTCCTCTTACATTCACACTTAATATAAAACCAACCGCCAACATGTTGGTCATCATGGAGCTGCCGCCGTAACTGAGAAACGGCAACGGTATTCCGGTAATGGGCATAATACCGATGGACATGCCGATATTTTCAAATATATGAAACATCCACATGGCAGATATGCCTATAATCAGAAAACTGCCAAACAGATCGCTGGCATTGAAACTGATAACCACCGCTCTGACCAGTAGTATTCCATAAAGTAGAATAACCAATACCGCGCCAATAAAACCCAATTCCTCCCCAATAACCGCATAAATAAAATCGGTATGATGTTCCGGCAAAAAATTCAATTGTACCTGACTGCCGTTAAACAAGCCTTTACCGGTCAATCCGCCCGAACCTATGGCCACTAATGACTGGATGGTATTCCATCCGGCTCCGCGCCCGCCTTGTCCGTCATTGTAAGGATCGACGAAAACCACCAGCCGATTGATCTGGTAGTCGTCCAAAGGCAGCCAGGTGCCGAATTTAAAGTGCATGAACAGGATCAAGAAAATAAACAATGCCGTAAAACCAAGAATCTTACCCAGGGTCCGGGGATTAGCGCCGGCAACAAACATCATCACCAGGGTAACCGCGATATAAACCAGCGCTGTCCCTAAATCCGGCTGCATCATGATCAATATACAGGGAATTCCCATAAATAAAAAGCAGGGCAGCATTTCCTTTAAATTATTCAATTTATCCCTACGTTTGTTTAGGAAAGCGGCAAAAGCAAGGATAAGCAGAATCTTGGTAAATTCGGCCGGCTGAATTTTCGGCAATGATCCAAAACCGATCCAACCGGTGGTACCTCTTACTTCCTTGCCAAAAACAAGAACGATAACGAGAATCGCAATGGAAAAAACATAAATGTATTTCCAATACGGTTCCAGTTGAGTGTAGTCAAAACGAACCAACATAATCGCTAAGATTAAACCGGCCGTCAGCCATACGATCTGTTTTTTGATATAATAGAACGAATCGCTGGTAATGCCGCTGCTGGCACTATACAGAACAACCAAGCCGAAAGCGATTATCAGCAGTAGGCTTGCTATAAAGCTTTTATCTAAAAATTTGAGTCGTTTGATTTCCATTTCGGCCCCTCCCTGCTTCATTATAGGGGCAATAAATTTCCCTGTCCAGTTCGCTGCCAATGAATAAATTGACCTGTGCAATATTTCAGTATAGATTCTTTCAATTCCGGCTGGAAAAATCTCGCTACGCGAGACGCATGGCGAGGGCGAGGCGGAGGAGTGAGTAATACTGGACGTATTGCGATCGACGACAACACACCCCTGCGGAAAGTTTTAGGTGTTACAGACTACTAGTGTTTTGACCAACTAATATTTGAGTTTTAAGCGCCGAATAAATTTTCACTCTGCTAGGCGTCGGAAGGAGGCGTAGCCGTAGCTACAGCGACTGACGACAACAACGCAGATGGAAATTTAGACAAGCTTAAAACCA
>DATMYB010000588.1:0-2060 GCA_035561215.1 Syntrophomonas sp.
TTGATGATCATATGGTCAAGTTGGTTATTCAGGGTGAATTGACGTAGGCAACAAAAGGGCGGTGTTCTTTGGCCAGCAATTCCGTCAAATTCTGGACAACTTACACCGTCTATTGCCGGACAGTATGCGGTAGCGCTAACAGCCAACCAGCTTTTGATACAAACTGTCCTGTTTTTTATAAACAATTTCGATTATCTCATCAATTTACCCGGCTGCCTGCTGGCTCTGCTGGACCGTAACCAAACCATATTATGCATCACCGGAGACGAATCCAAGGTATCTTATTTTAAAGATATCAATGCCACCGTGGGTTCGGTGTGGAGAGAAGATACCGGCGGCACCACCGCCCATGTATTGAGTATGGCTTTGCGAAGGCCGGCCCAATTGATCGGACCGGAACATTATTGTACAGCTTTGCAGTATGAAATTGCCTCCGCCGCTCCCATCCTGGACAATGAGGGGGAAGTAATCGGTGTGCTGGTGCTGATCCAGCCGATGACCAGACCCTTTGAAAACGGTTTCGAAAAAACGGGGTTACATACCATGGCACTGGGGCTGATAACGGCAATGGCGACAGCGGTGGAAACACAGATGAAATTGAAAATGAGCAATGAAAGCCTTAAAATCGCCAATCATTGTCTCATAGAAGCGAATGATCAACTGGAAGCAGCCAACCTTCAGCTCCATACCGCCAACCATATGCTGACCCGGGCTACCAACACCTTGGAAGTGACCTTGGTCAGCGTTGACGAGGGTCTTATAACCGTCGATCCGGATGGCAGCATTGTCCGCATCAATCCGGAAGGCTGCCGTATTTTAAGAAAGCCGTCAGAAGAACTTTTGCAAAGGAACATCATGGATTTTATCAGAAATCAATCCGGTATTGAGAAAACTTTAGTTCGCGGAGAAGCCATTCATTTTCAGGAAGAGACGATCTGCTGCGATAAGGAAGAACTTCCGGTTATGCTGTCCATCCGGCCCGTTTTTGTCGAAGATAATAACGAAATCGACGGGGCCGTGATCCGCCTGACTCCCACTGATAGAATTAATGCGCTGGCTAACAACCGGGTGGGAGCCAGGGCCCGGTTCAAATTTGACGATATTATGGGCAGCAGTGAAAAACTGGAAAAATCCAAACTTATGGCCAAAAGATTTGCGGTTTCTTTTGAGAATATCCTGTTGGTGGGAGAAAGCGGTACCGGCAAAGAATTATTTGCCCAGGCGATTCATAATGAATATCGTCCTAACGGTCCCTTTATCGCCATCAACTGTGCAGCCATGCCGCGCAACCTGATCGAAAGCGAACTGTTCGGATACGAGGGAGGTTCCTTTACCGGCGCGGAGCGGCATGGGAGACCCGGCAAAATCGAACTGGCCCACGGAGGAACGCTCTTCCTGGATGAAATCGGGGATATGCCCTTCGAATTGCAGGCCGTGCTTTTGCGGGTACTCGAAGACAAACAGGTAATGCGTATCGGCGGCCGCAGGTATCAGGCGGTTGATTTCCGAATGGTGGCGGCCACCAACAAGGACTTGCGCAAAATGGTGGAGGAAAATCAATTCCGCGAAGATCTGTATTACCGTTTGTCTGTTTTAAAAATTCCGCTGCCTCCGCTACGGGAAAGGGAAGATGATATTCTTTTATTGGCAAAGTTCTTCATTGATCGCTATTGCAGGAGAACGGGCCAGGTTCCACCGGATATCAGCCCTGCAGCCGGCGAGCGGATGCTTGCGTATGATTGGCCGGGCAACGTCAGGCAATTGGAAAATGCAATGATTTACGCTGTGAACATGGCCAATGCGGGTATTATCGGGCTGGAGCAACTGCCGGACGATGTCTTCTATATCCGTCAATCCGACATGAAATTTGAAAACATCCCTACCGCAACAGTGCGGGAAAAGGCCGTTGCTGCAAAGCAAGGAGTGGTTCCGATGAAGGACGTGGAGAAAATCGCCATTATAAACGCCTTACAATCCGCCAACAATCATGTTCAGAACGCTGCCGATCTGTTGGAAATCAGTAAATCAACGATGTATCGAAAATTAAAAGAATACAATAT
>DATMYB010000589.1:0-3469 GCA_035561215.1 Syntrophomonas sp.
GCAAAAAGGATATTGCTAAATACCTGGCTGGGATCACTGAGCCGGAACTCAACGATTAATTATTTGGCTAGGCAAGGAGGTATATAAAATGGCAGCGAATAAAATGGTCAGCTTAAAAGATGCGGTATCCATCATTCAGGATGGTGATATCGTTTTTTTCGGGGGTATCGTTGACGGTCGACGTCCGGTAGCCGCTATGCGCGAACTGGCAAGACAGCAGAAGAAAAACCTTATCACTTTATCGTTTCTCTCGGTTGAAGATTTTTTAGTAGGGGCGGGCTGCATTAAAGGAATCAGAGGTTGTTATACTCACCTGGGCGTTTTTGGCAAAGCTCCCTGCCTGCATCGCGCTTTAGCTAAGAATGAACTGGTAGTTGATGAGTTTGGCCACGTCGATTGCCAGCTGCAGCTTATGGCACCGGCGCTGGGCCTTCCGTATGTAGCGTCTCCTTACTGCATAGGGTCGGATATTATTAATCCCAACTATGATTTTAGTGAGCAATTAAGAGCCCTGGCCCGCGAACCGGAGAGAATAGGCGCCAAGAAATACATCTTTACTGAAAATCCCTTCTCCCCAGAGCATGAAACGGTAGTTCTGGTTCCCGCCCTGAGACCCAATGTGGCCATTATTCATGTGGGCAAAGTCGGCAATGAAGGAACGGTGCGAATTGAAGGAACGCAGGGCCTGGATGTTTATGCAGCTTTTGCCGCCGACAAGGTAATTATCACGGCCGAAGAAATCGTACCCGAATCTTATTTAAGGAGAGACCCCAATCGCAATAACATTCCCACCACTCAAGTAGATATGATCGTTCACGTTCCATGGGGGGCGCACCCCACGGCGTTACCCGGTTATTATGATATGGATATGGAAGCCCTGTTTACCTATCAGAAATCCGCCCGAACTGAAGAGGACCTGGCAAAATGGTCTGACGAATGGATCTATAGCCTCCCCGATAATAATGCGTACCTCGAAAAAATCGGAGCCGCCAAAATGATGCAGCTTAAAGCGGTGGAGCCTTATGGATTCAAGCCACGCACCAGCATTGAACAATTAGGTTAAAAGGGGGGCATAACAATGTCTGAAAATTTACAGATTTCAGCTCAGGAAAAAATGGTCATCTATGCTGCCAGGCAACTGAAGCCTTTTGATAGCAAACAGGCCTTAATTGGAATAGGCCTTCCGGTTTTAGCGTCGCAGGTAGCCAAACATCTGTGGTGCAGCGGGCTAAAAAGCATCATTGAAAATGGGTCATTCGACGCTATAATAGCAGAAATACCTTTTTCGCTCTTTGGCGGACGCATAAGTTACGGGTGTTCTGCGCAGCTTGACAACGGTTTTGCCTTATCCGGCCCTAAACGCGGCCGGGTCGAAATCGGTTTTCTGGGGGCAGCGCAGGTTGACAAATATGGAAATATTAACACTACCCAGATCGGGCCCATCGATAATCCTAAATTCCGGATTGCAGGCAGCGGCGGCGCCGTGGATATTGGATGTTATTGTGCGCATACGTTTATAGTCTGCGCTCAGAGCAAACGTACTTTTGTCAATCAAGTGGATTATGTAACGACTCCGGGTTGGGTGGCTCCGGATAACACCAAAGGCGAACGCCCCTGGGTTCCCAGGGAAACGCTGGGACTTACCGGAGGCCCTGCCGCTATCATTACCAATCTGGGAATAATGAAGTTTGATGAGAAAACCAAAGAAGCCTATCTTGATGAATACTATCCCGGGGTTACCATCGAACAGATTCTGGACAACACCGGGTTTAACCTGGATGTGTCAAGGGCCAGAGAGGCTGATTGGATTACCGGGGAAGAATTGACTGTATTACGCACCAAAGTTGATCCTCTGAACGTTTACAAAACCAGATAGTAGTCGTGTCAGGCCTTTTCTAGAGAGGAGCAGTTAATTATGAGTGAAGTACTGGTTGAAACCAAAGGAGCTGTCTACACAGTAATCATTAACCGGCCGGAAATTAAAAACTGCGTCAATCGCAAAACAGCCGATCAGATGGCAGACGCTTTCCGTGCTTTCGATAACGATCCCAATTATGCGGTGGCCGTACTATACGGCACCGGAGGAACCTTTTGCGCTGGAGCTGATTTAAAAGATGCCGTTCATGTCGGTGATCCTGATGGTCCTGCCAATAGGATGGATAAAGACATGACCAAAGACGGACCGATGGGGCCCTCACGGATGCAGCTTTCCAAACCGGTTATTGCGGCTGTTTCAGGCTATGCGGTAGCTGGTGGGATGGAACTGGCTTTATGGTGTGATCTGCGTGTGATGGAGAAGGATGCCATATTCGGGGTATTCTGCCGCAGATTCGGGGTTCCTTTGATTGACGGCGGCACTCAGCGTTTGCCGCGTTTGATCGGCCTGAGCCGGGCCATGGATTTGATCCTGACGGGTCGGCCGGTTAATGCTGATGAGGCCCTGCAAATAGGACTTGCCAACCGGGTGGTGGAACCGGGCACTGCTCGGTCAGAAGCCGAAAAGCTGGCTGAACAAATAGCTGCCTTCCCGCGTCAATGTATGCTCAGTGACCGGCAGGCTGTTTATGAAGGTTTTAATATGAATTTCCAGGATGCCATGGAACAAGAGTTTCTAAAAGGATATGAAATCGTCATGGTAAGCGGCGAGACGGTTAAAGGCGCTTCCAAGTTTACGGCCGGCGTGGGCAGACACGGCAAGTTCTAAGCATTAAATATATGGCGCTACCTGCAAAAGGTCCTAAATATTCGGCGGTAATGGTAAAATAGCTACCTGATAAAACCATTACCGTCTTTTTATATATGTATTTCAGAATAGGGCGTGACAAGGGCCCCCCCCTCTCACGGTCTGTCACGTTGCCTCTTGGCATATTGCTTCTCATTATCATCGATCATCTTCTGTTTAAAGCCTGCAAACGTTTCATGGTCCTGCATGGCGATTCTCCACGGATTTAAAGTACTCTTTTAAAAGAAGCTCCTGTTTTCGTTATAATAAGCTAATAAGGGATGCTGGGCAACGAGGTGCGCAGATGAAACTGGAATCGCTTTCCGTAGAGATTTTACAAGCCTTGGACACTGTTCTGGGCGGATTTGATGGAGCTCTGGTAATAGACGCCAAGGGCAATATAGTCGTGTGCACTGAAAATTATGCGAACGCGGTTCATAAGCCAAAGCAAGAATTACTGGGAAAGTATGTTCTGGAGGTATTCCCTAATAGCAAATTGCTGGAGGTAATCAATACCGGCCGGCCAATCTATATTGATTTGTGGAATACAGGCTATGAAACGGTTTTTGTTTCCCGCTATCCCATAACTTCAGAAGGCAAGATCATCGGGGCGATAGGTCTAAGTGTTTTTCGCTATTTGGATGAAGCCAAACGTTTCGCCCAATGGGTATCCAATATGAACCAGGAATTAAAATACTATAAATCCCAATTACTGAAGTTGTCGGGAGCCCGATATTCCTTTGATAC
>DATMYB010000590.1:0-7389 GCA_035561215.1 Syntrophomonas sp.
CATCGTGCTGGTTGACTATATCAAACGGCTGATTGAAAGAGGGGTGGAGAGGAACGCTGCGATTATTGAAGCGGGCCGGGTAAGATTGCGGCCAATTCTCATGACCGCGCTGGCTACTATTTTGGCCATGCTGCCCCTGGCTACCGGTATAGGTGAAGGAGCTGAGACGTCGGCGCCGATGGCTACGGTGGTTATCGGCGGCTTGATCGCCTCGACCTTTATTACGCTGCTGTTGATACCGGTCGTTTACAGTCTTTTCGACGACTGGGGGAAAAAGATCAAAGAAAGAAGATCCAAGAAAAAAGAAATCGCTGCGGAAGCGCAATCGCCGGCTTAGCCGGCGGTTGAGCCCGCTTTTAATGTTTATGCAAACAGCAGTGATATTGATTACGGAGGAGATAGAAGTATGAAAAAAAAGTTGGCGGTGTGTTTATGCCTGGTACTTTTGCTGACGAGCTTCGCGGTTCCCGCGCTGGCCGCTGATCCTGTGCCCAGGGTGGTCATTGACGGACAGCAGGTGTCTTTTGATGCGGCGCCGGTAATTGACAACGGCCGGGTGCTGGTTCCGTTGCGGGCTATTTTTGAACAGATGGGCGCCCGGGTTGACTGGGACGAGGACAGCGCAACGGCTGCCGCGGTCAAAGGAGATGTAACCGTGAAGGTAACGGTGGGGTCCACTGCGCCGACGATAAATGAAGAGACCCGGACCATTGATGTGCCGGCGCAGATGATGGACAGCCGCGTATATGCCCCCCTGCGCTTCGTTTGCGAGGCTTTTGGGGGGACTGTGACCTGGGATCAAGACACCTATGTGGCTTCGGTTACGACCCCTGCTGCGGCTAACGACGATGTGACCACAGATACATCTGCAACTGTTGACGACGCCGATAACACAGATACATCCGCAACCGAGACGGAAGCGCCTGACGACTCTGTGGCGGAACCGGCCGAACCTGCGGCGCCGGCCGAGATGACGGTGACTTTGCAGCAAGCTGTGGATCTGGCGGTACAGAATAACCCGCAGGTGAAATTGGCGGGGGTCGACCGGGATAAAAAAGCCAAAGCTTATGCCATCGCCAAAAGTACCAGCCATAAATTGGAATACGGCGATACAAGCGCTACATATTCCGGAAAGCTTGCTATATATTTGAACCCGAAAATCACGGAACGCCAGGCGCAGCAAGCGCAGCAGGTCTACGATATCACTTTGAACGGAGTAAAGGTGCAAGCGGAGAGCGCTTTTTATGAGTTGATCAAGGCCCGGGAAAACGAGCAAATCGCGGAGAACGCCTTGACCAGGGCCACTGAACAACTGAACATTGCCAACACCAAGTATGCGGTGGGGGAGGTAGCGAAAATTGAAGTTATTCAGAACGAAGCTGCCCAGGCGGCTGCCCAGGCAGCTTTGACCTCGGCCCGGAGCAACAGCCGGCAGAAAATGCTGGAGCTTAACCAGGTGCTGGGCTTGAATATGAATACGACTTTAAATACCACCGGAACCTTTGAATTCACCCCGGAGAGTTTTGATTTGCAATCTTTGCTGGACAAAGCCGAGCAGGAATCCATGTCGATCATAACCGCCCAGAACAACTATGATATTGCCTCCTGGACGTATGATTTCATTGTTTCTTACTATAGCACGAATAATAACGACGCCAGACTGGCCAAGGAAGATGTTAATGCCGCCGCCGTAGTTTTGCAGCAAGCCAAAGACGATGTAGTGATTACCGTCAACCAGGCCTATTCAAATTATGCTGCCTTGGAGGAACAATACCAGTATCTGCTGAAAACGGTGGAATTGAGTAAGGAGGCCTACCGCATGCAGCAGCTCAGCTATGAGGTGGGCATGAGCACCTTCGAGGATGTGCAGAAGGCGTCCGATACTTTGCAAACGGCGGAAGCTTCTCTGTCCGAGTGTATCTATGCCTACAATACCTTAAAATCATCCTTGAAATACAATCTCTACTCCTGATGCAGCCGACGGGTTCGGTCATAGCGGCGGAGGAACAGCGTCATTGTGACGTCCCTTTGTTGCATCTTTCGCGTTGAATGTATAAACATGGAGGAGCACTAACTATGATTCCTCGGCAAAAATCAAACAAAAAGAACGGCGGAGGTATAGAATGAATGACAAGGATGGCAAAGAAGCCAAAAGAGAATTAATTTTTGAAGCGGCGGCGGACGTATTCTCCGCCCGGGGATATCATAACGCGACCATGAGTGAGATCGCCTTGGCAGCTGGCATCGGCAAAGGCACCATCTATGAATATTTTCCCAGCAAACAGCAACTGTTCCAGCAGATGCTGATGAGAGGCATGCGCATTTACTCCGCGTCTTTTGATGCCGAGGATTTGAAGCGCAGACCGATGCGTGAGAAATTGTACCTTATTCTGGAATTACATATCGAGTTTTGCCGCCGCAACAGCCGGCTGACCCGGCTGGTCTTTTGGGAAAATGGAATTCAGGACAACGAAGTGAAAGATTATATGCTGAAAAGGGGTAAAGAAAGAGAGAGAAGTTTACAGGAGATGCTGCATAACGGTATTGCCAGCGGTGAACTGAGAGAGCTGGATACCTATATTGTTGCTTTGATGCTTTCCGGAGTCATTGCCTCGGTTTGCGGGCCGATGGTAATGGACGAATGGGAGATCGACCCCTCCTATCTGGCGGATAGCGTCACCGATGTGATTATGAACGGCATAAAAAAAGGCTGAGGGAACCTTTCCTCAGCCGGGAGCATTTATGAAACAGCGCTGTGGAAGAGATACAATTGCATACCTACCGGCGGTCTTGCTGGCGTTTATATTGGTGCTGTTGGGTACCTTTCCAGCCGGGGCCGCTGATTTTGTTGATACCAAAACCAGCGGATACCGGATGGAAATTTCGCAATTGGAAGCCATGGACATCCTCCAGGGCTACCCGGACGGCCGTTTTTATCCCGAACAGCCGGTCAGCCGCGCCGAGTTCGCCAAAATGCTGATTGCCGCGGCCCGGGAACAGAAGGATGCGGCGGCGCTGGCCGGTATTACCTCGCTGAATTATGACGACGTCGATACAGATTTTTGGGCCAAAGGCTATATCGTGGCCGGTGTGGAAAAAGGCTGGCTGACGATACAGGGGAGCTTATTCGGGCCTGATGCTTACCTCACCAGGCAAGAGGCGGCCGTTATCCTCAGCCAGGTTCTTCAATCCGGTCAAGGATCGCAGTCTGGGTCCGCCAAAGCTGAGGTTAAGTTTACCGACAGTAAGACCATCGACGGGGAGGCCGTAGCCGGAGTGCAACAAGCGGTTCAGGAAGGTTTGCTTACCAAATTCCCGGACGGGTCATTCCGCCCTTTGGCGAGACTTAGCCGGGGAGAGGCGGCTCATGTGCTGGCCTTGCTTATGGATCGTGCCGGTACGCTGTTTGACTTCAGCGGGATTTTGAAAAAGGTTGGCGCTAATGCGCTGACGGCTGAAGTATCAGGCCTGGATCGGACGTTTAAACTGGCCTCCGACGCTCAAATTTTTGATCGCAATAACCTGGTGACCGAACTGTCGGATTTGCTTCCGGGGCGGATCAACTTCAATGTGAATGACAAAGGGAGGATTGTATTCGCCCGCTACAGCTATGAAGATGAATATGCGGACGTTAATACGACTCAATTGGAATTATCGGCGCCCCAGGAAGAATCTGTATCGACTCAGCCGGATGATGCTCAGGCCCCGGAAGCAGCGGAGATTATGGCCAACGGGAAGCAAGACTCCGAGCCGAACGGGACGAATTTGCAAACCAAGCCGTCATTATCGCTGGCCATTGCCCAGCAGGAGGCGGGAATACGGCAGATGCAGACTGAAACGGGAACCAGCGGGCAGGGAGTCACGATTGCCATTATTGATTCCGGGATTGATCCGCTGCAGCCGGACTTGCAGCGGACCGACGACGGCCGGCGCAAGGTGGTCGACTGGGTCAATTACAGCGCGGAGGGCCGGGTGGAGACCAAGCAGTTGGCCGATGAGAACGGTTCCTATATCATCACCAGTGCGGGAACCTATACGCTGCCCGGTACGGCAAAATCCCAGAGCGGCCAGTATCATTACGGTTTCTGGCCGGAAGCATGGGTCACTTATTCCCATGATTACGATTTTACCGGGAATGGCAGCCGCAGTGATCAGATCATGGTGCTGGTGGTAGATTCCCAAACGGCCGGGGTATATGATGAAGTGTTTGTAGATACGAATCAAAACTTCAGCCTGACGGATGAAGTGCCCTTGAAGATATATCGCGACAATAAGAACAGTTATGCGTCTTTTCCCAAAACAGGAGATTTGCCGCAAGGATTTCCTTTTGTGCTGTGTGACATCTGGGACGGGGGGAATATGATCAGCTTCGGCTATGACAGCGAAGGTCACGGCACCCATGTGGCTGGTATCGCTGCCGCCAACGGCGCGCTGCGGGGAGCGGCTCCCAACGCCCAACTGATGGCCATTAAAGTGGCGGACAGCGCCGGTGTCGCCTATTTGGAGAATACCCTTAAGGCCGTTGAATATGCGGTCAAAAAGGGAGCCAACATTATCAACGTCAGCCTGGGTTATTATGAAAAAGATCCGGCTACGGTCAAAAAATTTCGTGATCGCATCGGCGAACTGGCTAATCATACTTTGATTTGCGTTTCCGTCGGCAACGACGGGCCGGGTTTGTCCACCCTGGCGGCCCCGGCCGATGTTTCCCAGGTACTTTCGGTAGGCGGATACAGCACTCCATCCATGTGGTCTGCTGATTACGGATGGAAAATCCCATCCGCCGGGCTCTGGTATTTCAGTTCGGCGGGGCCGGCTGCAGACGGCGGCATGAAACCCGACTTGCTGGCGCCGGGTGCGGTTATATCTACCGTACCGGCTTGGACCGGACAAACCAGTCAGCTGATTGAAGGCAGCAGCATGGCTTCGCCTTTTGCAGCCGGGGCGGCGGCCTTATTGATGGAAGACATGTGGAAAAAGGGTCACGGCTTTAACAGTCTGATGATCAAACAGGCGCTGGTAAACGGAGCCCGCCCCTTGGAAGATTTGTCCATGGCCGAGCAGGGCTGCGGAGCGCTGGACGCTTATGCGGCGGATCAACTGATCCTAAAGGAGAAAGTTCTGCCGGCTGACGATAACGTGGAAGTGTCGTCGGATCTGAGCGGAGCAGGCCGGGGCTTGTTTATCAGAGATGAAATTCCCGGAGGGGCTAATTACAATATTTATAACCATGACGGGGAAGCCTTGATCCAGTGGCAGAGCGGGGCTGATTGGCTGCAGTTGAAAAACAGTCCGATCTATTTGCCGGCCGACGGCCAGAGAAATCTGCGGGTGGAATACGCTTTGCCCTCGCAGCCGGGACTGTATACCGCTTTGATTACCGGCACTTTTGCCGATTCCAACCGGATTCCGCTGGAGATTTTTAATACGGTAGTCGTCCCCGAGCAGTGGAGCAAAAACGGTGAGATCAACTTATATCAGGATCTGACTGCCGGTCAGATGAAACGGTTTTATATTCGGGTGCCGGAGGATGAGAAATCCCTGACGCTTAATCTGAAGGTCTTAGGGTCCCTCAACCAATTGCAGGGCAGAGTCCGGATGCACATTTTTGACGCCGCCGGGAAGCTTTACGATGTGACCGAATTTGCCGGAAGGGCGCCGAAAGGAATGACTGCTCGGCGTGAAATCAGCGAAGAAATTGATTCTCCCATGGCCGGGATTTGGGAAATAGTGATTTACAGTTCTTCCACCCTGAGTGATTATGGGCTGACGACCAGCAATTATGTCTTAAATGCTCAGTTGGATCATTTTGCTGAAACGTCGAAGAAAGCGGAGAGTGAGTTTATAATCGGAGCCGCCGTTCCCCGGGGTACGGGCGCCCAGGCCGACATCCACCTGACGATATTGAAGGCGAAAGATTATCTTCCCTACAGCGGCCCGTTGCTGATCAACGGCCGGCTGTACAATGTGGATCAAGGCAAAGTAACGGTAACCGCCGACGTTCAGCACGAAAAAGTAAATATCACCGTCCAGCGGCCGTAATCCAACAAAAAGAATGTCCCCTTGTTGGATTGGTCATAAAGCCCGCTTAGGATGCGTATGATAAAGTACGCCGATTGAGCGGGTATTTTGCTATTTTCAGCGAAATTTAACGGTTTATCGTTGGGGATTCAAGTTTTGACTTTTGACTTGCCGGCAGGAATATATTACTATGATGCTACATGGCATGATCTTGGAGAAGGAGACGAGTAATGGGTTTAGGAAAAGTAATGGCGGTTTTTGGCACCAGACCGGAAGCCATCAAAATGGCTCCGGTGGTAAAGGAACTAAAAGCCGTTGACGATATAGAGACGGTGGTGACGGTAACGGCCCAGCATCGGCAGATGCTGGATCAGGTGTTGCATCTGTTTGCTATCGAGCCGGATTATGATCTGGACTTAATGAGGGAAAAGCAGGATTTGTTCAGCATCAGTAGCGGAGTGCTGTCCGGCATGAAGGCGATCCTGGAAAAGGAGCGGCCTGATCTGGTACTGGTGCACGGAGATACCAGCACCACCTTTGTGGCGGCGCTGGCCGCTTTTTACTGCATGATTCCGGTGGGACATGTGGAGGCCGGACTGCGCACCCGCAACAAATATTCGCCCTTCCCGGAGGAGATGAACCGGACTTTGACCGGCCGTCTGGCTGATCTGCATTTTGCTCCCACCGATACCGCCCGGGAGAATTTGCTGGCCGAAGGAACGGCGCCCATTAAAATCTGGGTTACCGGCAATACGGTTATCGATGCGTTGCTGGCCACTGTAAAAAACCAATACCGATTTGACGAGCAGATGGCTGATATTGATTTTAACCGCAGGATTGTGCTGGTTACCACCCATCGCCGGGAAAACTGGGGTGAAAAAATGCGGGATATTTACAAGGCTTTGCTGCGTTTAGTGGCGGACTTTCCGGATATCGAAGCGGTTTTTCCGGTGCACTTGAATCCTACCGTGCGGGATCTGGCCATGGAAATGCTGGGGGGGAAGGAGCGCATTCATCTGCTGGAGCCCCTTGATTATGAACCTTTTGCCAATTTGATGAATCGCAGTTATCTGGTGCTGACCGATTCCGGCGGAATGCAGGAAGAGGCGCCTTCTCTGGGCAAACCGGTGCTGGTACTGCGGGACACGACGGAGCGGCCGGAAGCGGTCACCGCAGGCACGGTCCAACTGGTAGGCACGGCGGAAGAGAAGGTTTACAAGGCTGCGGCCCGCTTGCTTTCCGACCAGGCCGCGTATGATGCAATGGCCCGGGCGATAAATCCTTACGGAGATGGGAAGGCTGCCCGCAGAATCGTCAATGTGATTAAAGACTTTCTTTATGTCCGCATCGGTGCGCAAATCTAAACGT
>DATMYB010000591.1:0-3923 GCA_035561215.1 Syntrophomonas sp.
ATCTTTCATTATCGCAATTATCAACGTATATTGTAATGGAATACCATAATTTACAGCTTGAGTTGCAACCAGAGTGCCAGGCATTAGATGCCCCGATTGTGAAATCTCTTTGTTGACAAAAGTAAAATGGCTGTGAAAATATGGTGTTCCTACGCCTCCTTGCGAGCCCATCATCTGCCACCTGTCTAGATCATTTTCTATTACCCCCGGTACGTTGGCAATAGGGATGTCTTTAATATCGACATCGCTCTGCACCGTTACACCAACCACACCTCTGACATTAGCTTGAAGAGGGCCTTCTAATTCATATATATCAAGTGGCAATGCACAGGTTAGAGGATCTCTAGGTAATCCTTGAATAACTACATTCTGCAAAATCCCGGATCCCTCCATTACAACGCCAGCCCTTATGTTATACTGTTTGGCGATACCCCAAACGGCTTTCAATATATCTTCTCCCTCTTCTAGCTGTGCATAAATAACCTTGTCAATCTTGCTTCTTTCTTCCAATCTAGACACAGAAGCGGACTGTTTTAGGTCCCAAAGTTTATCTATATTTATTTCCCTTTCCTTATTCAACATATAGACCTTTCCTTTCCTTTAATGATTCATTTCGTTTCAGACACTGTTTGTATCTGTTCCACAAAATGCCCAAAGCCGTCCGGCCGAAATGCCGTTCCAAAATCAACGCTATTCATTTTCGCTATTACAAGTGTGAATTCCGTCGGGTCACCAGGCGTATTCGCTTCGGCAACAATCGTACCTGGCATCAGGTGTCCCATCACAGTAGTATCCTTGGTGCTTACATCAAAATGACAATGAACATATGGTGTGTCGAACCCTTGCGAGGTTGACATAGCAAACAAGTCCATCTCCTCTTCTATCACCCCTTTACAATAAGGTACAGACAGTACCGAAGCGTCTCCACCGCTGTTTCTCATTGTGCCAATTATACCACTGATATTACAGAGCATCGGTCCATCCAGGTTATATAAATCAATGGGAATTTTACATGTCTTGAAATTATGCGGAAAACGTTGAAATATGACGTTTTTGAGCATGCCAGATCCTTCAACTATCCAACCAGCTTTTATTTCATACCGTGCAGATATGTCCCATATAGCTTTCAGCAAGTCCTCCCCCGGCTCCATGCGCGCAAAAATCAACTCGTTAATTTGTCCAATCGCCTGCGCTCTATTCATATTTAATTATCTCCTTTCAAGTGATTCATTTCTACGAAATCTATTTCGTCGGTACACCATCAAACAATGTCTGATGCCCTGTCCTTAAAGCTTAACAATTTCATGCGCGAATCCATTCTTATTCATTTTCATTTGAAACTCAATTCCTTTTACTTTGCCAATGACCAAAGTAAAATGAGTTGGTTTATTGTTTCTACCCATTCCCGGGTTTTCAATTTTTGATCCTGGGAGCAGACGCCCCATCACCGAAACGTCCTTGTTAATTGCTGAAAAATGGCCTTGGAAATAAGGTGTGCCGAGCCCTCCCTGCGAACCAATAAAATTCCATTTATCCTTTTCGCTCTCAATTACATTTGGCACCATATCCAGCGGAATGCTTTTTATTTCTGCATCCCCCTGTACGGTAACCCCGATGATGCCGCGGACATTGGTCTGAAGAGGCCCATTTATTTCATACACATCCAGAGGCAACCTGCAGGTGTAACAGTTTTTGGGAAAATGCTGAAATACAACATTCTGCAGAGCACCGGTTCCTTCCAACACGATACCGGCGCGTATCTCTCTGGTGGCAGCGATTTCCCAAATTGCTTTTAGCAGGTCTTCCCCTTCGTTCAAACGTGTCCAAATTATTTCATCAAATTCGCAAGCTTCATTTTCTCTTGGCATGAGATCTCCTATCCTTTCTATATAGCAAGTCTAGGCAACGGCTGCAACCTAGACTTGCTATCATTGCAATTGGATTAAGTTATTATTCTATTTTGGACGGTTTACTTGCGGCTGCTTTTTTGCCGGCGATGCGTCCGAATGTAAATCCACCGGACATAAACCATCCGCTACCGGGATATATTTGGCCTTTCCAGCCTCCAGAGAGAGTTCCGGGTGCATACAACCGCGGGATTATCTGACCTTCTAAATCGATTACCTCTGCATTCTCATTAATTTTTACACCGCCAACCGCATCCGTAGTTGCCGGTCTCAATTCTGCGATCGAGAATGGCGGTTTCTTGATTGGCATCAACCATTGATCATTGCCAAACTCCGTATCAACGCCATTAGCTACGTCTGTATTCCATTTATCGATAGTCGCCTTTAGCGCAGCAGCATCACATCCTACGATCTTAGCAAGTTGTTCAATTGTATCAACTTGCTTCATGTCGCCAGCCGCGATTTCTTTCTCAAAATGTTTGCTTTGGAAAACATAGCCGATAAACTGGTCAATGGTGTTATCCACAGTCCGTGCGTCTTCATCAAAAATTGCAAAACATTTGCAGCCTTTTTGACGGACAATGGCAGGACAGAACAAATCATAAAACTGCATTTCCTTAACAAACCTTTTGCCATCCGTGTTTACAAAGATTCCCGGGCCTCTTGGAGCAGCTGCAAAACGAGCCCATCCGGCAGCGAACGGTAGGTCTCTATCAGGGTATATAGCCTTACCGCGCAAACCAGGATTCATATCGGGACGCATACTGATGGTCGTTATAGCGCAACCAAGTCTTTGTGCCATTATGAGGCCGTCGCCTTCGGCACCTGGAGGCACGATTGTCCAGCAGTCAACGTATTCCGGCAGATAGGCCTTCATTAAATCCATATTCCAGTTGAAGCCTCCCGTAGCAAGAATGACCCCCTTATTAGCACGGATATAAACTTCCTTTCCATCTTTTAAGGCTTTAACTCCAAAAACTTCTTTGGTTTTTGGGTCGGCAACAAGGTTCATTGCCCTTGTATTGCACATTGTTTGAATGCCTCTTTTTTCCACCTGCTTCACAATCGAATCCCATGCCACGTAGTTAGGAATAGTGAACGGCAAACGATGTCCGCGAGGAGCCGGCTTTGCTGCCGCTTCATATTCAATCTCTGCACCGGACTGATAAACGTCACCATTATCATAAGGAAGCCCAAGCCCTATTAACCAGTCTATAAGGCTCGCAGATTCATCTGCAATAATGCGCATGAGTTTTGGATCGACAAAACCACCTCCAGAAGCAACCAAATACTTATAGAATTCATCGGCTGAATCTTCAATCCCAAACTTCTTCTGTGCGGAAGTTTCGCTGGCCATGATAACGAACCCTGATTCGGCAACACTGCCGCCCGGCTTGGGCATTTTCTCGAGGATCAGAACTTCTGCGCCTGCGTCATGAGCATCTATCGCGGCTGCAGAGCCACCACAACCATAACCGCAAACCAGCACATCTGTTTCATAGTCCCATTTTGAGGGTACCCACCAATCGTTTTTCATTTTTTTCCTCCTGGTTTTAATTTAAACGGAAAAAGATAATTTCTTCTCTTCCTTCCATATCTTATTTCAGTCTGTATCCTCCGCCGTCTTTTACTACCAAATGACCGCCTCCAGGAACGTGTGTTGCAAACAGGATTGTATTAGTATCCGCTAATTCTGCAAACACCTTTTTTCGGCTTTGCGTTGATAGCGCAGGATCGCTATCCCATCCAATCGAAACATCTACCTGGGTCAACTGTAACGCGCTGGAAAGCAGGTCGCCCACAATAATTGCCCTTTCTCCTTTTGATTTTACAACTATCGCTACTTGGCCAGGAGTGTGTCCCGGAATTGGATAGAGGCTGATTTCATCATTTAACTTAAAGGATTCGTCAATAAAATCAACCTTGCCTTGTTCCACCAAAGAAAGCATGTAGATCAGATATCCCCAAACATTGTCATGATTCGGGACTCCTATCCGTTTTTTAGGATTTTCATAC
>DATMYB010000592.1:0-13767 GCA_035561215.1 Syntrophomonas sp.
GTACTGTACGAAGCTGTTAAGCTACTAAACGATTGCAGGTGAAATTTGAATGAATGTAATAATAATTGGGGCCGGTAAAGTCGGTTTCAGCATGGCGCAGTTGCTGTCCGACGAAGGCAACGACGTTGTGGTTATTGAACAATCCCAGGAACGGCAACAACTATTAGAAGATACGCTGGATGTCAAAGTCATATACGGCAGCGGTTCATCCACCTCCGTGCTGGAGTCTGCAGGAGTCCGAAATGCGAACATGCTTATTGCTGTGACTGAATTTGACGAATTGAACATGATTGCTTGTCTGTTGGCAAAAAAATACGGAGTCAGGACCACCGTAGCTAGGGTTCGCAATCCGGAATACCTGGAAGTCAAAGGGTTTTCTCTCAACGAAACTTTGGGGGTAGATTTGTTTATCAATCCGGAACGGGTCACCGCCAAAGAAATATACAAAATTATTAAAAACCCGGAATCCCTAAGCGTAGAATACTATGCTAAGGGCAAGGTGCAGCTGATTGAACTGGAAATAGGAGAGGATTCTCCAATTAAAGGGAAAAGGCTACGGGAATTGCAAATACCGGTTCCTTTTAATATTGTAGCCATAGTCCGGGAGCATCGGACGTTGGTACCGGGGGGAGACGATATTTTCCAACTGCACGACCGCATCAACATCGTAGCCCGGACTGCGGAAATGCTTGAGGTTGAAAAAGCGTTGAGCTTTCGTACGCGCAGGATCGAGAGAGTAACCATTTTAGGCGGAGGCCGTACCGGCTGTTATTTGGCGCAAATGTTAGAAGCCAGCCATCCGGTGATTGATATAAAAATTATTGAAAAAGATTTACTCCGGGCGCGGCAGGTGGCAGAGAAATTAAAAAACACGCTGGTCATACACGGAGACGGCGGCGACTACGAAGTTTTAGAGGAGGAAAATATAGGTCGCTCCGACATGTTCGTGGCTGTTACCGATGATGACAAAGTTAATCTTCTTTGTTGCTTGATTGTGCAAAATCTGGGAGTGAAGAAGACTGTTTGCCAGATGAAAAGAACCGACGTTATGCCCCTAGTGGAACAGATCGGCATAGACGCCGTCGTTAGTCCGCGTCTGATAACGGCAGGCGCGATTTTAAAATACATTCGTTCCGGCGATATTATTTCCGTAACTTTAGTGGGTGAGGAACGGGCTGAAATGCTGGAACTGCTCGTCCAATCGGGTGCAGCCGCCATCGGGAAGAAGCTGAGAGATATTGATATACCTAATAATGCAGTGGTGGGAGCCGTTATGCGGGATGACCGGGTCATTATACCCGACGGCAATTTTGCGATTAACGCATATGACCGGTTGATGATATTTGCACTGCCTAAGTGCATCCATAAGATAGAAAAATTGTTTCTTAACAGGGGGCGCTGATAGAAATGATGCGTCCTCGACTAATTCTCAATGCCTTGGGCAAGATTATATTTTTTACCGGTATGGCCATGCTGACTTGTTTATTTTGGGCCGGTAGCGACAATAGTGCGGTGTTTAACGGCATTTTGGAGGCTGCAGTGATAACCATCGCCGTTGGATTAATACTGGCGCTGGTCTATAGAAATCAAGATTCCATTAATTTTAAAGAAAGCTTGGCGTTGGTATCGCTAGGCTGGCTGGTAGCTTCAGTCTTTGGCGCATTACCTTTTCTGACTACCGGTGTCCTTAGCTCTTTTGCCGATGCTTGGTTTGAATCAATGTCCGGTTTTACCACTACGGGTGCTTCAGTGTTTTCAGATGTAGAAGCGTGTCCCCGGGCGATCCTGTTTTGGCGCAGCCTTACTCAATGGATGGGTGGAATTGGCATTATCGCGCTGTTTATTACGCTCATATCCAATATCGGTGTGCGGGCCAATCAATTGTTTAAGGCTGAAGTACCGGGACCGATTGCTGATAAGATCAGTCCGCGGATTCGGGAAATGGCGCGCAGCCTGGTGAAAACTTACACAATCATCAGTGTGATATGCGTCATCACTTTTTACGTATTGGGGATGAGCTTCTTTGATGCGCTGTGTCACGCCTTTGCGACGGTTGCCACCGGCGGTTTTTCCACTAAAAATGCCAGTATTGGTTTCTACTCCAACCCCTGGCTGCAATGGGCGGTGATTTTATTTATGATCGTTGCCGGAACAAGTTTTGCTTTGCATTATCTGGCCTATAAAAACCACAGCCTGGGCGGATATTGGAAAAATGCCGAATTCAAATTTTACCTGGCAATTATATTCACAGCTTCTCTGCTGGTAGCGCTGGATTTGAATAACGGCGTCGGGGGTTCCTTGGCGGTCTGGGAGAAGGAATTCAGGATCGCCTGTTTTCAGGTGGTTTCTATTATGACCACTACTGGTTTTGCCACTGCCGATTACAATTTATGGCCGCCCCTGGCCGGCATGGTGCTGTGTTTGATGATGTTTGTGGGGGGCTGCGCAGGATCCACTGCGGGCGGCATTAAGCCGGGCCGCTATTTGATTATCCTGCAGCGTTCAATGATTGAATTAAAGAAAATGGTGCATCCCAAAGCCGTTATGCCGTTACGGTTTGGCGGCAAAGTGATCCACGAAGATTTGATAATTAATGTACAGCAGTTCTTTTTCCTTTATATGTTGGTTATGGTGGCGGGAATGATTGTCCTCAGTATACTGGGCTTAGATTTTGTCAGTAGTTTTACTGCTTCAGCGACTTGTTTGGGTAACATCGGCCCTGGTTTTGGAATGGTAGGCCCTACCCAAAACTTCGGCTTTATTCCGGCGGCCGGAAAGTATGCGCTGGCCATGGAAATGCTGATTGGCCGTTTGGAAATTTACCCTTTGCTAGTATTGTTTGTGCCAGCCTTTTGGCATAAATAAGCCCAGAGACTTGCGCCAGATCTCTTTAAAAGCAGCCTGATTTAAGGTATATTACAAGCAAGGTGATATTTATGAACGGTTTGGACTACGTGCTGCTGTTATGGCTGGCACTCAGCGCCCTGGCAGGGTATAAAAGAGGACTGACGGCGGTTCTGGGAGGATTGGCCAGCACTTTGGCGGCGCTGGCGGTGGCCTTCCTTTACCGGGACGAGCTGACTTTGTATTTGGAAAAGGAATTTAACCTGCAAACCTTGCTGGTGCAGCAGATGGCGGAGAAACTGCCCCAGCCGGCGCTGGGGGGGTCAGCGTTGGACAAACTGCTCCCTTCGCTGCAGAGCCTGCCGCTGGTGCAGGACCGCATGAACGAACTGGCCTACCTGATACTGACGGCAGTGGCCTTCATATTGCTGTATATAGCCGTCAGCTTCGGTTTGAAGTTGATCATGAAGCTGCTGGCAATGCCTTTTAAGCATGGAGCTTTAGGCTTTGTCAACCGTCTGGCGGGGACGGCTTTCACGGTGGGCCGGGATGTGCTGGTCATGGCGGTGCTGCTGGGGATCCTGTACCCGTTTATTCATTCCGGCGCCGCCATGAGCATTAAAGGATTGATGAAAGCGGGAGCCCTCATTGACAACTCTCTGCTGGCCCCGTATTTGAACATTATTTTTATCTCCCTGGAAAAGCTGTTGGGAATCGGTGTATAGTTTGCCGGGGGGATTGAAAAATTATTACTAAGGAATCGTTACATTGAAAGGAGCAAAAAACCATGACCGAAGGGAAAAAAGTTAAGGACAGCTGGAGCCGTATGAATGACAACGATATCAAAGCCTGCGACCAATTCAACGCGGGCTATATTGATTTTCTCAATCGGGTAAAAAACGAGCGCCAGGCGGTGGACTACATTAAAGCAGCGGCCGTCGGCCGGGGTTTTAAAGCAAGCAGCCAGATCGACCGCCTCCAACCGGGGGATAAACTGATGATAAGTCTGAAGGGCAAAGTGGCGGCCTTGGTCATAGTCGGCCAGGAACCGCCGGAAAAAGGCATCAACCTGATCGCTTCCCACATCGATTCTCCCCGGCTGGATCTAAAACCGCGTCCCGTTTATGAAGCGGACGGTATGGCCCTGTTTAAGACCCATTATTACGGGGGCATAAAAAAATATCAGTGGCTGGCCATACCCCTGGCGCTCCATGGGGTGGTGGTCAAGAAGGATGGCCGGGTTCTGGACATTTGCATCGGAGAAAAACCTGATGATCCGGTTTTCACCATTACCGATCTGCTGCCCCATCTGGCTAAAGACCAAATGGAAATTAAAATGGCCGATGCAATTAAAGGTGAAAGTTTGAATGGGCTGTTAGCCAGCCGCCCCGCCGACAATCAGGAAGAAGAGGCCATCAAGGCCCGCTTGTTGGAGATTCTGAAAAATCAATACGATATCGAGGAAGACGATTTTACCAGCGCTGAATTGCATTTTGTGCCCGCTTTTCCGGCGCGGGAACTGGGACTGGATCGCAGCATGATCGGCGCTTACGGACAGGATGACCGGGTCAGTGCCTATGCGTCGCTGCAGGCGGTACTCGAATTGGAGCATCCCAAGAAGACTGCCCTGTGCCTGTTCGTAGACAAGGAAGAGATCGGCAGTATCGGCAATACCGGGCTGCAGTCCCTAATCATCGAAAACGTTTTTACCGAACTGATGCATAAATTCGGCAAGGATGATTATTTCACCCTGCGTCAAGCCCTGGCTGCTTCCGCGGCGCTTTCCGCCGATGTCAACGCGGCCATTGATCCTAATTATCCGGATGTATTCGAGAAAATGAATTGCAGTTTCCTCTCCCGCGGGGTAGTATTGACTAAATATACCGGTTCCCGCGGTAAATACGATTCCAATGATGCCAACCCCGAATTTGTCGCCCGGATCAGAAAAATATTCGACGATGCCGGGGTGGCATGGCAAGTAGGGGAGCTGGGCAAAGTGGATATCGGTGGCGGAGGCACCGTAGCTCAGTTTATGGCCCGTTACGGCATGGAAGTGGTGGACTGCGGAGTGGCCCTGCTGGGGATGCACTCGCCTTTTGAAGTAGCCAGCAAAGCCGATGTCTATATGTCCTATAAAGCATATCGGGCATTTTTACAGAACTACGTTTAGCATAGCGTCCTTTTAGCGGGGAGGTGACAGGCAATGAGTGAGGGGAAAAGACTTACGGAAATGGTGCGAGCCGCCGGTTGAGGCGCCAAGATAGGGCCGGGGGCCCTGGAAGCGGCATTGAAAGATCTGGATCTGCAGCATGATCCGGCCTTGCTGGTGGGGCTGCATACCCGTGACGATGCCGGCATATACCAACTAAATGAGGAAACCGCCCTCATTCAGACCCTGGACTTTTTTACGCCGATGGTGGATGACCCGTATATTTTCGGGCAGGTGGCCGCGGTCAACGCCCTTAACGATGTTTACGCCATGGGCGGGAAACCGCTGCTGGCCCTGAATGTGGTGTGTTTCCCGGAATGCGAGGACATGGCGGTGCTGAGCGCGATTCTGGCAGGGGGACTCAGCAAGATCAAAGAAGCCGGGGCCTTGCTGGTAGGCGGGCATAGCGTGGACGACCTGGAGCCTAAATACGGTTTGGCCATTACCGGTCTGATTCATCCCGGCCGGATCATCAGCAACAGCGGAGCCCGTCCCGGGGATCGACTGTATCTGAGCAAGCCCCTGGGCAATGGCGTTATAACCACCGCCCTCAAGGCGGAAATGGCCGAACCGCAGCATATAGAGGAAGCCGTGGCCTGGATGACCACCCTCAATAAAACCGCGGCAGAGGTCATGCAGCAGTGCGGCCTTAAAGCCGCTACCGATATTACCGGATTCGGCTTTTTGGGACACCTGTACGAAATGGCTCAGGCCAGCGATGTAGAGGTGGAGGTCTATGCTCCCACGATTCCGTTTATGTCCGGGGCTCTTGCTTATGCGGGACTGGGATTGATTCCGGCGGGGGCGTATAACAATCGCGCTTATCTGGAAAATAAAATACGCTATCCAAGCTCCATCGACCCCGACCGGCGGGAATTGATGCTCTGCCCGGAAACGGCCGGAGGACTGCTGATGGCGGTAAGTGCGGAACAAGAAGAGCGCTTCTTGCAGGAAATGGCGCGGCGCCAGGTACAGGTTTATCTGGTAGGCCGGGTTACGGCGGAAAAATTCGCCCCGATTAAGATCACGGACAAAACCGGGGCGTAAGGCGGCAAAGTCGATGAGGCGGGTATGTTTGGGGGACGGCAATGGAGAGGAAAACATTTAATCTGGGCGACATCGTGCGCATGAAAAAACAACATCCCTGCGGCAGTTATAATTGGGAAGTTACCCGGATGGGGGCCGATATCAAGATTAAATGCCAGGGCTGCGGCCGGATCGTTATGCTGCCCCGCAGCGAGTTCGAGCGCAAACTGATCCGGGTAGTGGAAAATCATCAGGCCGCCCCGGACCAACCGCTCTGAAACCCGGCCGCCCTCTGCACCGACTGATGCCGGCGCGCATATATTGTTAACAGCAATATACTGTCAGGGGGTGGACACATGCGGCTGAAAGTAGTGAATAGGCAATTTTCCCCCGGGGATTTGGTGACCATAAAAAATTCCCACAAGGAAGAGCGCTATTGCATTATCGGGTTCAAATATAATGAAGAGCAGCAGCCGATTGCAATTTTAAAAGCCCTCTACAACGAAACCTGCATCATTGAAAAGCCGGTCAGTGATTTAAAAACCTTGCTGATCAGGGGCAAACTATAATTTTGTTTCCATCGATGTAAATGGGACTTTACTTTGCAAGATTAACTGCAACCTTTTTCTTATGGCAGGGTTGCAGTTACTTTGTTTGTACTCCCCATGTAAAAAACTGCCGAGGCCATGTCGAAATGATTGCATCTGCTCGTCAATACTGATATAATCTATGGAAGTCCCTGCTCCGGATATAATTCGGGGCCATTGCCCGTTATGGGCTAGTCCAAAGGGAGGAGGTGTAAAAATGCGCGATTACGAGTTGATGTATATCATCAAGCCTGATCTGAGCGAAGAAGCCGTTGTTGAAATCAAAGACAGATTACACAAGATCATCGAGAATTTCGGCGGCGAGTTTGAAAGCGAAGTGCCGGGTTGGGGCAAAAAGCGCATGGCGTACAGGATAGAAGACTATTCAGAGGGTATCTATGTCTTGTGGAATTTCAAAGGCAAGCCGGAGACAGTCGCCGAACTGGACCGGGTTATAAAGATATCCGACAGCCTGTTACGTCACATAATCATACGCAAAGACGAAAAATAGATAATTTGACGACATGGTTATTGGATGGGGGGAGTCAGGATGAATTACAATCGGGTCATTCTGATCGGTCGTTTAACACGCGATCCGGAATTGAAGTATATACCCAGCGGGACAGCAGTGGCATCGTTTACACTGGCTATCAACCGCAAGTTCAACCGGGAGGAAACAGATTTTATCGATATCGTCGCCTGGCGGCAGCAAGCCGAGTTCTGCGCCAATTATGGCAGCAAAGGCCGTTTGATGATGGTAGAGGGCAGGTTGCAGGTGCGTACTTATGAAACCCAGGAGGGACAGAAGCGGAAAGTTACCGAAGTAGTGGCCGACGATCTCAGATTTCTGGACAAACAAGGGACAGGCCAAGGAGGTTATTCCGCTCCAACAGAAAAAAGAGCTTCCGATGGCTGGGACGATCTGGGCCGCGAAGTTCGTCTGGAAGATATCGATATTATCGACAAGCCCGATGAAGACGACATCCCCTTTTAGCAACTCAGCAGAAGGAGGTTTGCAGCTTGAAAAAGGATAAAAGAAAGAAAAGACGTCAGTGCAATTTCTGCGCCGATAAGATTGAATCCATAGATTACAAGGATTTAGTTAAGCTGCGCCGGTACGTTACCGAAAGAGGCAAGATCCTGCCTCGCAGAATTACCGGCAATTGCGCCGTACACCAGCGCCAGCTTACCGTAGCCATTAAGAGAGCAAGAACCATGGCTCTGATGCCTTACACCCAGGAATAGAATACACCGGGATTTGCAGTCAATCGACAAAGGTTAAGCTCAGTGAAAAGCCCTTACCATCATAAAGTGGTACGGGCTTTATCTTTTCATCCTGTTGCCCTTTGCGGATAGAATTCGAACAAAGCCCGAATAACTGCATTTTTTGCAAGCAGGAATTCAATGTGGGCATGCAGAAGTGATGCCAATGGAGGTGTCTTTTTTGCGTAATAAAAGTGTAGATACAAATTACGAAGCCGATTTCAGAGTAATCGAATGGCTGAAGGCGGAACTGGTTGAATCGATAGGGATGTTGTTCAAATCGCTGCTAAAGACAGGCGGAGAAGCTACCGCCGACGCTCTGGCCGCCATCGTCATTAACTGTTATGTGCTGGGCAAACGATTGGCCATCAATTATCAGACTATCGACATGCACATCATGCATAAAATAAACAGCACGGTCAATGAAGCTCCCGAATTGGAGCATATGTACGGTGACCTGACCGAGTTGAAGAAGTATCTTGATCGCCGGGAGAGCAAAACGAGGTGATAAATTGCCGGTTGCTTTAACACCATTCCTAATTTCATTCGCGGCCTGTCTGGCGATGCACGTCTGGCCGTCCGGCTTGTTTTTATGGGCGATTATTTGGGGCATAACCGTTATGCTGGGGGCTTATTACATGGAGTTGAAACAATTGCTGGCGATGATCGCCGGTAACGTTTTATTCCTGTTGCTGTTGGGCGATAACTCCTTGACCTTGGAAATGATGGTTTTTTATGCACTGCCGATTACCGCTGCCGCCGTGCTACTGAAAGCGAAAAAATCCTATTACGCCGTACTGGGCGCGGCGCTGCTGACGGTAGTGGTGTGCACGGTTATCTATATGGGCGTCAGTTATGTTTATCTGGGCGACGAAGGCGTGGCCCAGATAAAGTCCGGAATCAACGCCACCATGGAAAACAGCTTGACCTGGGCCGAACAATCCGGATTTGTGCAGTTCTACGAGCAGCAGGGCATCAGCAAGAGTGAAATCAAAACGGCCTATGCCGAGCTTGCTCATCTGCTGTGGGTGTTTACCCCGGCGCTGCTGAGTATGCAAGGGTTGTTTGCCGTACTGTTGATTATTTATCTCAGTTCCATACTGTTTACAAGAATGCGTTTGCCCGGTTTGGAACGCAAGGCTTTTCGTGAGGAGATCATGCCCTGGCAGCTATCCTGGGTAGTGATAGCCGGTCTGGCCTGCTGGCTGCTGGGCTGTGACCAGTTGAACTGGCTTTATTACGGCGGCGCCAATCTTTTGGTGGTGCTGCTTCCCGTCACCATATTTTACGGTTTTGCGGTACTCGCTTATTGGCTGCGACGATTGCCGGCAAACATAAAAATATGGATCGTGGCCCTGTTAGTTATACTGGGACTGTTCTTTACCGTTCCAGCCATTATTTTCATTGGTCTAACAGGGTTGTTTGATTCATTATTAGACTATAGGAAATTACGTGGGAAAAAGGAGGGGGTACAATGAAAGTAATCCTTACCCAGGACGTTAAAAAGCAGGGAGTCAAAGGACAGGTTATCGAGGTATCGGACGGATACGCCCGCAACTATTTGATTCCCAAAGGCCTGGCCGAAGAAGCCAACAAGACTAAATTAAAAGAAATAGAGGAACAAAATCAGCACAATATCAGACTAAAAGAGAAGGAGAAAGATCAAGCCGAACAAATCAAAGCCAAACTCGACGGTCAGACGATTGAATTAAAAGCCAAGACCGGCGGCAATGAAAAACTGTTTGGAGCGATCACCAACCAGGAGATCGTTGATGCTCTGCACAAAAAGTTCGGCGTAAAGATCGACAAGAAGAAAATCGAGCAGGGCGAAGCGATAAAACACCTGGGGGAATACAGCTTCAAAATTAAAATTTATCCCGCCATCCAAGCGGATTTGAAACTGATCGTCACCGCTGAATAATTCCAGGAGGAAGACCTAATTGAAGCAGCCAATATTCAAGCAATTTAGACGCAAGCAATCGCAGCCCCAACAGCCCGATCAACTAAAATGGAAAATCGCCTCATTAATCAGTCAGACCGAAAAACTATTCGGCAGCCAGGAATTTATTATCCGCGCCAGCAAATTGGACGCTATGGAACTGCTCCATTCCGAATGTCCCGAAGAGCAAATCCTGGCTTTACATAAGATCTTAAACGAAGACCCCACCATCACGGCGCTGCCGGCTGATCAAACTACGGAACAGCTGGTGCAGGAACTGTCGGAGCAAATTGCCGAGCAGTACGCCCGGCAATTGGTGTCCCAGCAAATGGAGCAGCGAGTGCAGGAAGTGATGGAGCAGAATTACAGCGAATACGTACATGATATCCGCAAACGGGTGCTGAAGGAAAACGATAAAAGCTGCGAAAATGCCCGTACTTTAAAAAAACTGGGACAACTTGAAGTTATGGAGCATAATGGCTTGAACCGCTCCGCCTTAAACCTGTTAAGGCCCGGCTCCATTGATGAACTAGCGGGGCAGGAGCAGGCGATCAAGGCGCTGGTGTCCAAGCTGAATTCTCCCTATCCCCAGCACATTTTACTCTACGGGCCACCCGGCGTGGGCAAAACCAGTTGTGCGCGGCTGGCCCTGGAGATGGCCCGTACCAGCCCCGGCAGCGCTTTTAAGGCGGATGCCCCCTTCATTGAAGTAGACGGCAGCACGTTACGCTGGGATCCCCGCGAATCAACCAATCCCCTGCTGGGTTCGGTGCATGATCCCATTTATCAGGGCGCCCGGAGGGAACTGGCCGAAGAAGGCATCCCCGAACCCAAACTGGGCCTGGTTTCCGAAGCCCACGGCGGCATACTGTTTATTGATGAAATCGGGGAAATGGATCCTTATCTGCAGAACAAACTGCTGAAGGTGATGGAAGACAAGCGGGTGCATTTTGAGTCATCCTATTATGACCCCCAGGATGAGAAGATTCCCCAATACATAAAAAAAATATTCGACGAAGGCGTGCCGGCGGATTTTGTGCTTATCGGCGCCACCACCCGCAGCCGGGAGGAAATCATTCCCGCCTTTCGCTCTCGTTGCATGGAGATCTTCTTCGAACCCCTGACGGCCGTGGAGATCAGCAAAATCATACATAATTCCGCCGCCAAACTGGGAATAATCATTGACGAGGAAACCAGCCGCATCATATGCGATTACAGCAGCGACGGCCGCACCGCCAACAAAATCCTGGTAGATGCGTATGCCCTGGCTCGCTATGAAGATCAAGACGGATCCGGATCAGATGAGAAGATCGAAATCAAAGCGGAGCATATTTATGAAGCCATCCAAAACAGCCGGCTCACACCGTCTGTTGTCGGCAAAGCCCGCCCAGGCGCGGAGACCGGAAAAATATTCGGTCTGGGCATCAACGGCTACCAGGGATCCCTGATCGAGCTGGAAGCCATTGCTTTTGCCGCGGAACAAGGCAGCGGCGCCATTCGCTTCAACGATACCGCCGGCAGCATGACCAAAGATTCTGTGGCCAATGCCGCCTCCGTTTTCCGCAAAATACATCAGGGTCAGCTCAAAGACTACGATGTCCATGTCAATGTGGTGGGCGGCGGTCAGGTGGACGGGCCCTCAGCCGGAGCCGCTATATATCTGGTCATCAGCAGCGCGGTGCTGAACCTTCCCATTCGGCAGGATGTGGCCATTAGCGGAGAGATATCCATTCAAGGCCGGATCAAGCCGGTGGGCGGCATCTATCAGAAAATAATCAGCGCCCGTCACGCCGGCATCAGCAAAGTATTGATACCGGGGGAAAACATCGCCGATATACCGGCCGGAATAAAAGATATCGAGATTATTCCCATCAATACGATTGAAGAAGCCTATCCCCACATTTTCGCAGAAAAACCGGCGGGTCAGGCCAACTGATCAAAGGAAAAACAGACTTTGCCAAACCGCATATGGCGGGCTTTACCCGTTTGGTTGACACCGGTTAGGCCTTTTGCTACTATTAATAGGTTGGCAAAGGAAAATGCAGCCAGAGGTCATAAGACCGGCTGCCGACCGATTAGATAAACCAAGGGGGTGGGCCTATGTCAGCGGTAGTATTAGTCGGTTCCCAGTGGGGCGATGAAGGAAAAGGCAAAATCACTGATTTTCTTGCCGAAAAGGCTGATTGTGTAGTTCGGTACCAGGGCGGCAGCAACGCCGGACATACAGTCGAAGTAGCCGATGAAAAATTTATGCTGCATCTGATACCCTCCGGAATTCTATACCCCGCAACCGTTTGCATAATAGGCAACGGAGTAGTGGTCGACATGGGAGAGGTGCTGAAAGAGCTGGACGGACTGCAGGAACGCGGCATCGATACCAGCAATCTCAGAATCAGCAGCCGCGCCCAAGTGGTCATGCCTTACCATAAACAAATCGACGCGATCGTAGATCAATGCAAAAAGATCGGTACCACTAAACGAGGTATCGGACCGGCCTATGAAGACAAAATCAGCCGTGCGGGTTTCCGGATCTGCGATTTGTATGATCCCAGCTTTAAAGAAAGATTTTCCCAGGAAATGGAGCGCAAAAACCTCCTCCTGCAAAAAATATATGATGATCCCGGCTTCGAAGTTGAAGTAATCTTAGGCGAACTGATGGATCAGGCCGCCCAGCTCAAAAAATATGTGACAGATACGTCACTGCTGGTCAATCAGGCCATCAAATCAGGCAAAAAAGTTTTGTTCGAAGGCGCTCAAGGGACGCTGCTGGATATCGACCACGGCACCTATCCCTATGTGACTTCGTCCTATCCCACTGCCGGCGGCGCATGTATCGGCGCCGGCGTTGGCCCTACCAGCATCAGCCGGGTAATCGGGGTAGTCAAGTCCTATACTACCAGAGTAGGAGAAGGACCGTTCCCCACCGAACTTCTGGATAGCGACGGCGAAAAACTGCGGGCCGAGGGAGCGGAATTCGGTGTCACCACCGGCCGGGCCAGAAGGTGTGGTTGGCTGGATACGGTGATATTGCGCTACGCGGCCAGAGTCAACGGGCTGACCGACTTGGCCGTCACCAAGCTGGATGTCCTGGACGGCTTCGCGACCATAAAAATATGCGTGGCTTACCGGTATAAAGGAAAACTGCTGCACGAATTCCCCGACAATCTAGGCGTTTTGGCCGAATGCGAACCCGAGTATATAGAAATGCCGGGCTGGCAACAGGATATCAGCAAAGTCGAGCGCTATGAAGACCTGCCCGCCGCTGCCCGCAGTTATATCGAGAAGATCGAGGAACTCTGCGGGGTAAAACAAGCGCTGGTAGCCGTAGGTCCCCAGAGAAGCCAGACCATCGTCAGTGACCAATTATTTTAGGAAGGGTTTGAAACCTTACCGATACGGTGATAAAATAGAAACATCCGATTTAACGGGCGCGTAACTCAGCGGGAGAGTGCCACCTTCACACGGTGGAAGTCGTGGGTTCGAAACCCTCCGCGCCCACCAGAAGATTAGGTCAAAATAGATGCAGGGCTGAAAAAGCCAGTGTTTATGCGGCCTTGCGAGGGTTTTGAATGAAAAATTCAAAACCCTTATTTTTCATAGATGCACCCTGCTTTTTAACAAGAAAGCGGGGTTTCTCATTTTTGACCGGAATCAGTCCGGTAAACAATTTAATAAAGCCAATACCCTATGGGTCAATTTTGAAGAGTCTGTTGTTTTCCCATTAACACATCATTCCTACGAAAACCCATTCCCCAAAATAGGAACAGAAAATGATCGTTCATTTAAATAACGGACTCCTTTATGGAAAGTCCGCTACCCAATTTATGATTGAGCCTACCCCGTCTTTTGCTATTACCAAAAAACCTTTCATACAATGTAAGTGTTTTTCAGTACCTTGC